>NZ_JBDFXP010000020.1:0-94503 GCF_040911965.1 Phocaeicola sp. RTP21359st1_B8_RTP21360_211022 | reverse complement strand
ACTTTAAAAAAAATCACAGCTATGTTAAAACGACTAAAATCAGTCAGTATGTTGCTGTTCCTAATGGGTGCCTCTACCGGAGCAGCATACGCGGTCGCCAATCCCGGCGTTGCCGATGTGAAAATCACACAACAAAATGGAGCTTGTACAGGAGTTGTAGTAGACGCTACAGGTGAAACCGTTATCGGTGCGTCTGTAGTAGTGAAAGGTACGACTAATGGTACGATAACCGGACTTGATGGCGACTTCTCTTTATCCAATGTGAAAAAAGGGGATATCATTCAAATTTCATTTGTAGGTTATCAAACAGTAGAGATTCCTTGGGATGGACAACCCATGAATGTAACTTTACAGGATGACACACAAACATTGGGTGAAGTTGTAGTGACTGCTCTTGGTATCAAACGTGAGAAAAAAGCACTGGGTTATGCCATGCAGGAGGTAAAAGGTGACGCGTTACTTGAAGCTCGTGAAACGAACCTCGCAAATGCTTTGACAGGTAAAGTTTCAGGTGTCCAGATTATCCGTTCAAGCAATGGTCCTGGCGGTTCTTCCAAAATCCAGCTTCGTGGTGCGAATTCTGTAACAGGTTTGAACCAGCCGTTAATTGTTGTCGATGGTGTGCCAATGGATAACTTTACAGGAGCAAGTAATAATGATATTGATAACCCGACATTGGATATGGGTAATGGACTTTCAGATATTAATGCTGAAGATATTGAGTCCATGTCTGTGTTGAAAGGTGCGTCAGCTGCTGCTCTTTATGGTTCTCGTGCCGGTAATGGTGTTATTTTGATTACAACTAAAAAAGGAACAAAGCGTGAAGGTTTGGGTATCACCATCTCTGGTTCAGTTTCCGCTGAGACAACATTTATGCTCCCTAAACGCCAAAAAGCCTTTGGACAAGGTGAGAATGGCGTGTTCGACTCAACTAACGGCTATAGCTGGGGACCTGAAGTAACAGGGCAAAGCTACACAAAATGGGATGGTACAACTGCAAATATGCAAATCTTTGATAACGTAAAAAATTTCTTTGATACAGGTGTGAACTTATCAGAAAGCATATCATTCCAGCAGCAGTATGATAAAACATCCATTTACACCTCATTGAATCGTATGGATGACTCCAGCATGATACCGGGTGCTAACTTAAGCCGTACAAACTTAACTTTGCGTGCATCTTCTACTTTTGGTAAAGATGATCGTTGGAGTATTGATGCAAAAGTACAATACATCAATACCCTCGCAGAAAACCGCCCTATCAGTGGTGCACGTGGGAATAATGCATTTTATACTATTTTCAATATGCCTACGACTATTGACATCCGTGACTTTTCCAGCCCTGTCAAAGACGAATTCGGCGAAATGATCTGGTGGAGTAAAGGGGGTATCAACCCTTATTGGTCTAAAGATTATAATCCCAATAAAGACAGTCGCAATCGTTTCCTGATGAACGGATCATTGAAGTACAAATTTACAGATTGGCTGGATGCTGAAATCAAAGCCGGTAGTGATATGTATTTCACTGAGGGTGAAGAGAAATTGTATGCAGGAAGTCCTACTAATAATAAGAACAGCCGTTACAGCACTAGTGAGAAAAAGTTCTTCGAAAATAATTTCAGCTTTTTGATCAGTGGCCATAAAGATGAATTGTTTGGAAAATTTGGTGGTAATTTCTCTTTTGGTGGTAACTTAATGGAAAGAAAATCTACAGGTTTGGATAATGCTATGGGAAAATTGACTGCTCCCGATTTATTCTCTTTAGCCAATGGTGACAAAAAAGATTTGTCAATAACCGAAACCTATATTCATAAAAAAATCAATTCTTTGTATGGAACTCTTGGGATCAACTATAATGGTTGGGCATTCTTGGATGCAACTTTCCGTAATGACTGGTCATCAGCTTTGAATAAAGAAAACCGTTCATTCTTCTATCCGTCTGTTTCATTGTCATGGGTGATCAGTGATATGGTGGGTAAAGTAGGCAAAGGCATGCCCGAATGGTTTACTTATGCTAAAGCACGTGCATCTTTTGCACAAGTAGGTAACGATATGGATGCATATCAGTTATATAATACATATAGTATTGGTTCAGACCCTAATGGCAATACAACTGCCGGACAAGGAAAAACCAAATACGATGCAGATGTACGCAGCGAGTTGATTACTTCTTGGGAAGCCGGTGCTGAATTGAAATTCTTCAATAACCGTTTAGGAGTTGACTTTGCATGGTACAAGACAAACGCAAAACGCCAGTTAATGAATATTCCTTTAAATAACCTTTCCGGTTATGATAACATGAAAGTAAATGCAGGTAACATTCAAAATACCGGTATTGAAATCATGTTGAATGCACGCCCTATCGAAACAGCTCAATTTAGTTGGGATACTCAGTTGAACTTCTCTCAGAACAAGAGTAAGATTATTGAATTATTACCGGGAAAACCAGGTATGCAGTATGCTTTAGGAGGTTCTGACGCATTACAGGTTTATGCAGTTGCGGGAGGTGCTTATGGTGAAATCTGGGGTACCAAATATCAACGAGTAGAAGAAGGAGAATTTAAAGGACAATTATTACTCAATGAATCAGGACTGCCACAGGCCACTAGTGACAAGCATAAGATTGGTGAACAACAGCCTGACTTCCTATTAGGATGGACAAATACATTTAATTATAAAAACTTCACACTTAGTTTCCTGATTGACGGACGTTTTGGTGGCGATATTTTCTCATTCACTAATATGAACTTGCAACGTAGTGGTATTGCCGAATGTACTGCTCCAGGCGGTAAACGTGAGGATATCGTTGTAGCGGGAGTTATCAAAGATGGTAACGGTTATAAGGTAAATGATCAAAGTGTTTCTTTAGAACGTTATTACAAAGCTTTGGCTACAGGTCGCGCCGGCATTTCGGAAGCTTATATTTATGATGCTACCAACATCCGTTTGCGTAACATCGCCTTGAGTTACCGTTTCCCGTCATCTATGTTGAAAAAGACCCCGTTCCAACAGGTTAAGCTTGGTTTCACTGTGAATAATGTATGGATGATTTCAAGCCATTTGGATGGTATTGATCCGGAATCAGTATATGCTACAAGCACTAATGCAACAGGTTTGGAGAACTCGTCAGCTCCGACATCACGTTCTTACCTGTTTAATGTGACTCTTGGTTTCTAATCATAAAAAAGAAAAAGAACAATGAAAACAATGAATAAATTATTTTTGGGGCTTGGCTTTTGCGCCGGATTAGTTTCCTGCTCTGACTTTGATGAAGTCAATACCAATCCCACAGCTGCCGGTGAGGAATATGTAAAACCTCAATATGCATTGAATAATTCTATAGGACAGGCACAGATGAATCCCGGTACTGCAGAACGTATAGTAGTCTATAATTGGGCTAGTGCTGCCAGAATTTGTGGAGAAATGAGTTTTCTGAACGTAGGCCGCTATAGTGATGATTATACATCTGCTTATTATTATCCTGATCTCAGCGCCAGTATTAAAAATGCGACGTTGGCTATTACAGCAGTAGAGAACCAACTCGAAGCGGCCACTACCACTGCACATGAAAAAGAATTTTTCCCGAACGTAAAGCAGTTTGCCCGTATTTGGCGTGCCTATCTTATCAGTGAGTTTGTCGATAATTTCGGACCTTATCCTATTGAAAGTTTCCTAGGGGAAAATCCTGTTTTCAACTCAGAGAAAGATGATTATGAATTCATTTTAAAGGAGTTGAAAGAAGCCGCAGCAGCTATCAACACCTCTGTCCTACCTGTTGAGGCAGAAGGTAAATGCGACCCGTTTGACAATGTAAAATATGATCCTGTGAAGTGGCAGAAATATGCAAATTCACTCCGTATGCGTCTGGCTATGCGTTTATCAAACATCGACAAGGCAACTGCGCAGACCGAATTTGAGGATGCGGCTAAAGGTAACAAGATTTTAACGGCTGATGAGATGTTTGCAGTAAAAGAAAATGATGGATGGGATGTCTTTTCCGGAGTATATACCCGTTCATTTGACGATCAGGTTCTTTCCTCAACAGTTGCTAATCTTCTGACCAATTTAGGTGGTATTAAAGTAACAGAACAACGTTCCGATTTGGCTAGTTATGTTAAACCAGCTAATTATTTAGGTATTAAATATGACAGACATTATGTTGCTAATACAGATAATCCTACTAAACAATATTGGCTGGATGGTATGCCGGAAAATCTTGATCCGCGTGCATTAAAGATATTCTGTTTACCTGATGATGAAAATGCTGAGAACTACATAGATAAATATAATGATAGAACAGCTAAAGATTTCGTTCTTTACACAGTAGACGAAAACGGGAATCCGATTCCTAATAAGGATAATCCTGGGGAAATAAAGATTGATGCAACTCGTTGTTGGAATGGTTATCCCGCTGGTTCGCGCGGTGGATGGTCGCCAACCTTGGCTTATAACCAACTGGTGACAAATGGATATGGCCCCGGCTGTACTCTTCCAATGTTGGGTAAAGACTATTGTCAGGGCAAATCTCGCATATTCTTTGCAGCATGGGAAACTTATTTCTTGTTAGCAGAAGCTTCATTGTATGGTTGGAACACTGGAACAACAGCAAAAGAAGCCTATGAGAACGGTATTAAAGCTAGTTTTGAATACTTTGGTGTTAGCGAATATGTGAATGATTATCTGAATTCCACCAACTATAATCGTGTAGGTACTTCAGTCAAATTTGATCATACCACTGAACCGACTGCTGAACAAATGACTTATGTGGATGGATACAGCAAAGAACAGAAAACTGTTACTTATGAATATCCTACAGCTTCTAAAACTTTATATGGAAAAGCATTGAATGACCACTTGACTAAAATTATCACTCAAAAATTCATTGCACAAACTCCGTATTTGGTATTGGAAATGTGGTCGGATTTCCGCCGTTTGGGATTACCATTCTTTGAGATTCCTGCAAACGAAAGTTCAATGACTGGTTCAGACATGGTTAATGCTTGGAATCCTAATTCTTGGAAAGACGGACAGAAGTGGGAATTTTATCCACAACGTATGCGATATCCTTCCAGTCTGGAGAATGCAGATCCCGAAGGCTATAAACAAGCTGTAGAGTTGTTAGGAGGCTCAGATAATATCATCACTCCTTTATGGTGGACCGGACGTTAATGTCTTAACCTAGGACATTCATAGAATATAAGTTAGCCAGCTAATTCATACTTAAAGTATTGCGAATTAGTTGGCTAACTTATATTCTATGAGTGTCCCTTATTATGCCCAAAATCATTTGATTTTCTGATGCCGGCAAAGCATATTACACATGGATCATAGAGTCCTTTAACATTCATAACTACACAAAAAAGAAGGACTACCTTCTCACGAAGACAGCCCTTTCATTTGCTATTAATAATCTAGTAATTTTCTGGTAAATTTTGAACGCTCTCTTATCTAAGAAACAAGCATTAACGCTCTTTTGTTTATTCCTCCATTATAAAACTTTTCAGTATTTTTTCGGCAATATTTTCATTTTCCTTGCTATAGATAATAGATATATAAAATCCACTACCTGCCGTCTTAGTCATCAAACAAGCATAAAGGCAATGATCTGTTTCGCAGCTCCCTCTTAAATAAGTACCGAAAAACTGTGGTAACTCAAACTCCTGCACTGCCGACTGGTCTTTCACCCCGTCATCATTGGCATAGTCTTTTAATACACTTTTCAAGTCACTTTTTGTCATACCATCCGAATCCAAAGACTGAATGGTGATATAAAACTTGGAATTGTTCAGAAGAAAAGTCTCCTCTGTATCCTCCTCCACCAAAATCCCTTTTGGAGCCTCAAAAGTCAGACCATAGGCTGTCCATGTAATAGGAACCAAAGCTTGCGCACTTACTGATAGCCAAGCCAGACTTAAAAACACAAGAAGTAAAACCTTTTTCATTTTTAATTATTTTACCAATAAAACTCCGATCAGTCCACAACTGATTATTTATCCTTTTCACGGATTTCCACGCGACGAATCTTTCCACTGATGGTCTTTGGAAGTTCTTCTACAAACTCTATGACACGTGGGTACTTGTACGGAGCAGTCACACGCTTCACATGATCTTGTAACTCCTTTACCAACTCAGGTCCTTCCTTACCCTTAAAAGTTTTAGAAAGGACAATCGTCGCCTTTACCACCTGACCACGGATTTCATCAGGCACACCGGTAATCGCACATTCCACAACAGCCGGATGAGTCATCAAAGCACTTTCCACCTCGAACGGGCCTATACGATAACCCGAACTCTTGATCACATCATCAGCACGACCTACAAACCAAAAATAACCATCCTCATCACGCCAAGCCACATCACCTGTATAATAAATACCATCATGCCAAGCATCTTCCGTTAATTCCGAAGCACGATAATATTCTTTGAACAATCCCAATGGTTTACCCCTATCTGTACGAATAACAATCTGACCTTGTTCTCCATCTTCAGCAGAACGCCCGTCGTGAGTCAACAAATCTATATCATATTGAGGATTAGGTACCCCCATACTTCCAGGTTTAGGCTCCATCCAGGGAAAAGTACCTAAAGTCAACGTGGTTTCCGTTTGTCCAAAACCTTCCATCAGACGAATACCTGTGATTTTCTTGAACGTTTCATATACAGAATAGTTCAAAGCCTCTCCCGCCGTAGTACAGTATTCCAAAGAAGAAAGATCATATTTACTAATGTCCTCCTTAATTAAAAAACGATAAATAGTGGGAGGAGCACATAAAGAAGTGATATGATAATCCTGAATCTTTCCAAGAATATCTGCCGGTGTAAATTTCTCATGATCATACACAAAAATATTGGCTCCTGCTATCATCTGTCCATAAAGTTTTCCCCAGACAGCTTTCCCCCAACCTGTATCGGCAATGGTAAGATGAAGACTGTCACGATGCAAATTATGCCAGAAACTGGCAGTTACAATATGTCCCAAAGGATATGTAAAATCATGTGCCACCATCTTAGGTTCGCCTGTAGTGCCCGAAGTGAAATACATTAATGAAGTATCTTCATTCGTATTGGGATGTTCCGGTTTGACAAAAGGAGCAGCTTTTTCAATACCTTTATGAAAATCTTCAAAACCCTCCGGAATATCCGGTCCTACACTGACCAGTTTTCTTACTGAAGGACAATCGGGCATGGCATCTATAATATGCTTTGTTATCACATCTTCTCCTGCAGCTACAATCATCTTGATATCAGCAGCATTACAACGATACACGATATCCTTTTTTGTCAACAGATGAGTTGCAGGAATAACCACAGCTCCTAACTTATGCAAGGCAATAATAGAGTACCAGAACTCATAACGACGCTTTAAAATAAGCATCACCATATCACCATGACCAATACCAAGGCTCTGAAAATAAGAAGCAGTCATATCCGTATACTTTTTCAAGTCTGCATAAGTATATTGTATATGCTCCCCTTTATCATTAGTCCATAACAATGCTTTCTTATCGGGTTCTTCGGCAGCCCAGGCATCTACTATATCATAACCAAAATTAAAATTTTCAGGGATTTTAATCTTTAAATTCTTTATAAAGTCCTCTTGTGAGGTAAATGTGGTCTGTTCTAAGAATTTTTCTACCATAATCTTATTCAATTAAAAATTGAGAACCAAAAATTAGAAATAGTTGCAGTCAATGACAACGCTGTCTTTTTAATCTCAATTTATTATAATATTACTGCCAAGAATTTCACAGTCTTATCATCCAATGCCATCATACCATGTGGAATAGAAGAATCAAAATAAAGACTGTCACCTGGATTCAAGATCAATTCTTTTCCATTTATATTAAGTAACATTCTTCCTTCAATAACCAAATTGAATTCTTGTCCCTCATGTGAGTTAAAATGAATCGGAGTATTTTCCGGTTTCGGTTCTACAGTCACAATAAAAGGATCAGCCTTACGCCCGCGAAAACCGGAAGCCAATGACTGATATTTATACGCCTTGGTCCGTTCTACCGACACTCCTGAACCACAACGGGTCAGAAAATAAGAACTCATCTTAGGTTCTTCACCAAACATTAATACATCCAATGCAATACCGTATTTACGGGCTATTTTCTGTAAAGCACTGACAGAAATATCTTTCTCCCCGCTTTCCATACCCAAATACTCTTCCACTGAAAGCTGGCAACTTTTAGCCACTTCATCAGGAGTCAGTTCCAGAACGTCCCTTAATCCCTGGAGACGCTCAGCTATTTGTTTTATCTGGTCACTCATAATCTTATTGTTTTATGCTTCAAAGATAATGAAGATTTAAGAATTCCTAGCAAAATTTCATTAAGTTTCGAAGAAAACCATCTGACAGACAACATTAGTTAAGATTATATGCAAAACGTTTACTCTCCGAACGTACAGCATCATCAGCACATTTGAAACAAGACAAGAACCACGAAGTTAGCTTCCGAAGCCCCTCATCCTTTCCACAAAATTCTGAATCACCGGATACATAGCCTCAGGCGATTCCAACTCATAGCAAAGAGTTTCCAAAGGACACCAACCTGTCCGGTTTCTGTTCCAAATACGAGAAACTATTTGAACACACTCCACCCTAATATTCGCCTTGTGCAATACAGCCAATGCAGGCTCACTGATGATATCCGTATAAACCTCCCGGACACCCCCCAGCACCATCAATGCGGCAGCTGCTTTTCCTACCACCTTGTCAGCAACCTGCGCTCCATGCAAAAAGACCGGATGCTGATTCAGCAAATCATATAAATCGGCTACCCCGCGTTGGGTAAAAGTACGGATCTCTTCCTTTCTGATAACACAGGAATAGCCGCCTTCATGCAACAATCTGATTAATTCATCCATCTTCCTTTCTATTTCATTCAGATAATACGATGCATCTCATGACCTTCTACATAAATAGCACTAAACGGGCGGCTCGGACAAAGATTTTCACAAGCGCCACAACCGATGCAACGTTCTGTATTCACAACCGGTATCTTAAGTGATTTTCCATCATCGGCATCTTTAGGAACCATCAAGATAGCCCCCGTAGGACAATGACGGGCACAATTTCCACAACTTACCCCATCTGTGTTCACTATACAATTCTGAGCAACCCACACAGCATGACCAATCTGTACAGATGACTTCTCTGTCAAATCAGCCAAGTGAATAGCATCAGTAGGACATACTTCTGCACATTTCGCACACTCAGGACGACAATATCCACGTTCGTAAGACATCTCGGGCTGCATCAGATGTTTCAAATCACCGGACGGACGCAATACCTGATTAGGGCACACCGACACACAAAGCTGACAAGCCGTACAGTGCTGCGCAAAATGACGGAAACTCAATGCTCCCGCAGGAACAATAGGAGTGGCACGCTTGGGAACTTTCTTATCTATAAGAGGAGCCAGACCGCCATCCACTTTCTTTTCCTGAGCTTTTACGGCAACACTTGCAGCAATCAAAGCCGAAACCGTAAAGAACCCACGCCGTGCAGTATCTACCTTTTCTTTGTTTAAAGACGCCTGAGAAACCCGTTTGCCAACTCCTTCACTTGCCGGAGCCTGTTTCTTCAGAAGCATCTGCCCCGATACATATTTTATTGCCCCTTGGCGGCACTTGCCTAGACAATCCATACAAGCAACACAACGGGAATAATCAATCTCATGTGCTTTGGGATTAATGCAGGAAGACTTGCAATTACGAGCACAAAGTCCGCAACCATTACATTTAGACGTATCAATAACCGGTTTAAAATAAGAATATCTAGATAAGAATCCCAATACTGTACCCACCGGGCAAATGGTATTGCAATAAGTTCTTCCTCCACGCCATGCCAAAATAAAAAGCACAATCACAGTACCCACTGCAACTGCAAAAGTAGAAAGACCTTTCATCCAAACATCTACCGAATAAAAAGCATAACTGTCCACACGCTCCGCCCATAGGACAAGTACATTGTTCCCCCACTGATACAAAGGTGTCAGCAGGTTAGAAACGATACGGCCGTATGCACTGTAAGGAGCAATCAACGCCGCCAATGAAACCGCCCCTGCTACCAAAGCGACGACAAACACTGCCAATACCCCATAGCGTAACCACGACAAAGCAGGCGAGTAGCGGAAACGATTCTTCTTTACCTTTCCCGAAACCCAGGAAATGATATCTTGAAACACCCCTAACGGACAGATAACCGAACAATAGACACGCCCCAAAAGCAGAGTCAACAAAACAAGGGCTATCACCACCCCCACATTCAATGCCAGCACGGCAGGAAGGAACTGTATTTTCGCCATCCAGCCAAACCAACCATGCACAGTTCCAGTAAAATCCAAAAACAGCAACGTGATCATTGTAAAGAACAAAAGGGCGGCGGCAAGTCTTATTTTACGTAACATAAGCATTCGTTATTTTATCATGTTTATCCATTCCATTATAAAGTCTCTTGTTTCAACTGTTCCACATATGCGTCTATGCGATGCAGTTCTTTGGGAATATCAATGCTTTGAGGGCAATGCGGATTACACTGGTTACATCCGGTACAATGGCTTGCCTGCCGCAGTTTGGGCACACTACGATCATAACCTATCAGGAAAGCACGCCGTGCACGGCGGTAATTCTCATCCTGACTGCTTTTAGGCACATTTCCTTCGTTGACACATTTATTATAATGCACCAGAATCGCCGGAATATCCAACCCGTAAGGACAGGGCATACAATATTTGCAGTCATTGCAAGGAATCGTAGGGAACTTCAGCATCAATTGGGCTGTTTCTTCCAAGAACTCTTTTTCTTCCTCATTCAAAGGTTCCAAGGGCGAATAAGTCCGAAGGTTATCCTGCAA
This sequence comes from Phocaeicola sp. RTP21359st1_B8_RTP21360_211022, assembly GCF_040911965.1. Classification (NCBI taxonomy): domain Bacteria; kingdom Pseudomonadati; phylum Bacteroidota; class Bacteroidia; order Bacteroidales; family Bacteroidaceae; genus Phocaeicola; species Phocaeicola sp. RTP21359st1_B8_RTP21360_211022. The sequence continues at coordinate 83,639 of NZ_JBDFXP010000020.1, read as the reverse complement.
ATGTTCCATATAAGTCATTCCACTCAGCACACACAACACGTTGGGATACGTACCGGCAAAACGGAACGCCCACGATGCCACACTGTTCTCCGGGCGACGCTGCTTCAAGCGCGCCACCAGGTGGTCGTTCAGTTTAGACAAACGTCCTCCCAACAGCGGCTCCATAATCACAGCCGGAATTCCACGCTTGGCCAACTCTCCATACAAATATTCCGCGTTAACATTTCTACCCGAAGCATGGCGCCAATCTACATAGTTCATCTGAATTTGCACAAAATCCCATTTCACATCCAGCGACAGCAAATAATCAAACACTTCCACCGATCCGTGAAATGACCATCCCAAATTACGAATACGGCCTTCTTCACGCTCTTTTAGTAAAAAGTCAAGAACTCCATTGTCAATATAACGGTCATGGAAAGTCTTGATCCCTTCCCCTCCACCTACGGAATGAAGCAAATAATAATCCAGATAATCCGTCTGCAATTCTTTCATCGACTGATGGTACATCTTGATGGAATTCTCACGAGTATAGTTTTGGAAATTGGACATCTTTGTCGCAATCAAGAGCTTTTCGCGGGGATAACGTTTCAAGGCCGCACCGGTGGCTCTTTCAGAAAACCCTTGGCAATAAACAGGAGATGTATCGAAATAATTCACTCCATGAGCGATAGCATAATCCACCAGTTCATTCACCGCATCCTGATCTATCACATTTCCATCGCTGTCCGGTGCAGGTTTCAACGGCCAGCGCATACATCCATATCCTAAAAGTGAGACACGCTCCCCTTTGGGGGAAACGCGATACGTCATTTTATCCACAGGCACTTCGCCCAATACAGAAGCCTCGGATGAAGCCGGTTTCCCTTCGGATGCACAACCATACAGGGCTGCCGCCGATGCAGCCGCACTGACGCCTACTATCTTCAGAAACTTCCTGCGGCTCATTTCCTCTTTATCTCTCTTTTCCATAACCTTTTTTTATACTTAAGCACTGATTACCAATATTCGCAAAGATAAAAAGATTCCTTGATATTTATTGCGGCAAAGCACCTCATAATTACATAAAATGCGCACATAGTGCCACATGAATAATATTCTATCATAAAATGCCAAAAACTTCTTTCATTTTTGCATAACTCCAAACATACAGATCATTATTCTTCAAAAAAATACCATCCCATGAAAAAACTACTTCCGGCAAACTTATGCCTCTTCTCTTCCTTTCCGCTCCGGGTATAGGAACAAGATATTCTGATAGCTACTCCGAACACCTCCCTGCCGTTGTCCGTTCCCGAAAACGTGAAGCCATTATTACCTACAAGAAAATCCGTCCGATGATACAGCTGGGCAATTTATCATACCGTCTCATCTCGCCTTACAATGATAGAGGTGCTTTCTCACTGATGCTCTACACCCCACAGAAAAAACATGCCGTGTTCTTGCCTACAAGATTCAGCATTATTGCAATCAGATTGTTCCCCGTTTCCGCATGGACAGGCTGAAAGCCGACAAGCAATACCGCATCACGGAACTAAACCGGAAAAGATGCCCGTCCGCTGCCACTGGACAACAAAATGTTCTCCGGAAGAATACTGATGAAACAAGGTGTCGAGCTACCGCTACAACATGAGTACGCCAGCCGCATACTGGAGCCGCCCGAAGTGAGCTAAACCTTCCGGTTGATATTGACAGACAAAAAGAGGATGTCAAAACTCTGTTTTTGAAAATATGAACTTATAATCTGGCATTTGAACATCCTAAAAGGCTAAAGAAAGGGCCGTATCATTACTCAATACAGAGCTTGATACGACCCTTTTTTAAGTGTTATAAATACGATCTGTAACTTTGCGGGGTAGCCATTTTAGTTTTGACACATTTACCCTTTTTTGTCTATCAGTCCATTCCGATACGTTTCATCAACTCATCATATTCCTTCTCTTCCCTGCACAACGGCCTGTACCAGGTATATTTCAACACCACGGTGGTCACCACCAGCAGCAACACCGACGCAATGAGTCCCCCCGTACCGCGCACCACCAGATACATGGGCACAATAGTGAGACAGCACTGCCACACGATACCAATCGCCACATTGAACATATCCCGCTTGAAATGGCGGTTGCGCGTCACCTGCGGATAGCGTGCTACCGCCTTGGCCGCCACCGGTTTCCACCACCCCCACGGACGTACCCGGATATAGAAGTTCACCAGCGTCTCCTCGTCAGTAGGAGGTGCCGAGTACGTACCCACGATACAACCCACCAGCGAAATGCCGAACAACACGGGGAAAAAATAAAGTACCAACGAATCGGGTACCGTGAACTTCATCACAATGGCAGCCACCACACCCGAAGTCATTCCCCAGAAATACCCTTCACCATTAAACCGCCACCAGTGCCACTTCAACACATTGGCGGCAATATATCCGCCGAACAACGCGCCCACAATCCACTGGAAAATCTCGTTGATGTCCTTCAGAAAAAAGCCCATCACCGTACTGATAACCACCACCAGTACCGAAACGAGGTAACTCGCCCGTATCTGTGTCCTGACGGAAGCCCTTGGGTTGATATACTTCAGATAAATATCATTCACCACATAGGCCGGTGCCGCATTCACCGTAGAAGCGAATGTAGACATGAATGCCGACAGCAATCCTGCCAGTAACAAACCCGCCAGCCCCACCGGCACATACTTCGTAATCAGGTGAGGAAGAATTGTTTCGAAATCCGTGTGGACAGCCGTCATCTGTTCCAGTCCTCCATCCACTTTAAAGAAATAGATAGCCAGCAACGCAAATCCCATAATCATCAGATAACGCGGAATCAGCAGAATGACCGATACCGAACCGCTCATCAGCGCCGCCTCCTTGGGTGACTTGCACGACAGGATCTTCTGCATGTCATAGTTCGGAGCAGGTCCCGCCATGCTCATAAAAATCCCTTTCAGCAACGCCATCATCACAAAGACACCCATCAGGCTGTAAGGCTCGTCCGCCATGCGTTCCGTCAGCAAACTCATCCGTTCACTCCAGTCAATGTCCAGCGTCCAGCCGAAGAAAGGCGACTCCCACCCTGCAGGCACAAATTCCCGGATCATTTCAGGAGTCACCATGTTCATCCCGATAATGGCAATGACCACACCCGCCACCGTCATGATGAGGAACTGCACCACATCCGTCCACACAATGCTGAGCATACCGCCCAGCATCACATAGAAGGTAGCAATGGCCGTAAAGAAAATGCCGTAAAAATGAGGCACATATTGTACCGGAATATCCCAGGGCACATACTGCGACACTACCTCCCACGGAAAAAAGATCTCCATGAACTTGCCGATTCCGATAAACCCGTAGCTCAAGAAGCCCAGCACGCTGAGCAGAGCAAAGACAATGACAATAGTATGCGAGAGCGTAGCCCCCCGCCCCTGCCCGAAACGGGTCTTTATCCATTCGGCGCCCGTCAGCACATTGCTCCGGCGGAGCCACACCGACAGATAGACCATCAGGAAAATTTGATTGAACACGGGCCACAACCATGGAATCCACAGACTTTTGAACCCATAAGCAAAAGCCCAATACACCATCAGCATGGTGCCGGTAATATCAAACATGCCCGATGCATTCGACAGTCCCAACATATAAAACGGCAACGACTTTCCGCCCAAAAAATAAGAATCCATATTCTTTGCCGCCTTCTTTTTCAAAAACAACCCGATGGCGACAATAACCATCAGATAAGCACAAATAATCAGAATATCAACGATATGCAATTTCATAGTATCCGCTTCATCTTTTATTCAAACACCTGTGTCATGGGGCGTCCTATCCACACCTGCGGTTGCTCCAGATTGAAAACAGATGCTATAGTAGACGCGCAGTCAAACTGCATCATGCTCTCTTCGAAAGCTCCCCCCTTCTTGATGTTCTTTCCGGCGATAATGAACGGCGTTTCCATCTCCTCCATGGTCTTTCCGCCATGTCCCTTATTGATTCCCCCATGATCAGCGGTGACAATAATGATGCTGTTTTCATAAATACCCGCTTCCTTGATGGCATCCACAATACGGCCCACATAGCCGTCCAGTTCTCTCAGTTTGGCATAATAAGCCGGAGTATCGTGTCCGTCACCGTGCCCCACGTGGTCAGGGTTGTCGAAACAGAAAGCACTCAACACCGGTTTCTTCTGCGTAATATACTCACAGGCCATGTCACACAAAGCCGTAGGATGCGTGTTATAGTCGGGTGCCTGCGCATGATGGTTCAAAGCCAGCGTATCTACCAGATACTTGATACCATCCCATTCATACAGTACGCCCATCTCGGCATCGGGAGCCGCCTTGCGCAACTCGCTGAACACGGTGGGGAAAATGCCATGCTCGTTCAGCACACGCGAGGGTAGTTCGGGTGTTCTTGATCCCCACTCCGTGTACCCGTGCAGTTCAGGACCTGCCCCCATAAACATGGAAGCCCAATTTACAGCACTGGATGAAGGAAGTACACTGCGTTTTTTCAACGTGTAGCATCCGGCATCCATCAACGCCTTCACGTTCGGCATATCCGCTTTTCCACACTGTAGGCGCCCCATCCGTCCAAACCGATGACAAACACATGTTCCGCTTTCCATTCCGGAGCCTTCCGGCAACCCGACAACACCATTACGGCTATGCACATAGCCCATAAAGCAATCTTTTTCATACAATATCTATTTTGGGTTTATAATTACAAAATTAGCCATTTATTCCCTTTCGACAAGAAAATAAATGGCATTATCCACTTCTCTTTCCACCTAAAAAACAGCCATTCCGCATTAAAAACGACTTTATCTTATCAATGCCTTTATATTCCTTCTATTTTACCCGTTCAGAAATGCCTCGTTGCGATCTATCAGCGCGTTCACCGCTGCCACTGAAGCTGCGGAACGCAATCCGTCGGCAGGCGTGTGCAGACAGTAGTCCACCAAGCGATCCACCGTAGAGACCGCCACGTGCATCCGCGTGTCGCTGGAGGCATAATAGATGTATACCGTACCGTCGTCATCGGCTATCCATCCGTTCGAGAAAAGCACATTGGACACATCGCCCACCCTTTCCCCCGCCAGCGGAGCCAGCAGATAGCCGGCTGGTTCAGCTATGACGCGCCACGGTTCATCGGCTGCGGTCATATAGAGATAGAGCACATAGCGCAGTCCGGCGGCACATCCGCGTACTCCGTGCGCCAGGTGCAGCCATCCTTGGGAGGTGCGGATGGGGTGCGGTCCCTCTCCGTTCTTCACCTCTTTGATCGTGTGATAATAACGGTGGTTTATTATCATTTCCTCCTTCACCTCCGCCCGGGTGATGTCGTCTATCAACGCCCATCCTATTCCTCCCCCATTTCCGGCATTAATAAAATCATCCTGCGGACGGGTGTAAAGGGCATATTTCCCATTCACAAATTCGGGATGCAACACCACATTGCGCTGTTGGCTCGCCGCTTTCAAGTCGGGCAACCGTTCCCAGTCCACCAGATTGCGCGTGCGTACGATTCCCGCCTTTGCCACCGCCGCCGACAGATCTCCCACCGGTGCCTTGTCATCATGGCGTTCGCTGCAAAAGATACCATAAATCCATCCATCCTGGTGAGCGGTAAGACGCATATCGTACACATTGGTTTCCGCCGGATCCACATCGGGCAATACCAGCGGACGTTTCCAAAAGTGGAAATTGTCCACCCCGTTAGGGCTTTCGGCTATGGCAAAGAACGACTTCCGGTCTGCTCCCTCCACACGGACCACCATCAGATACTTTCCGTTCCATTTCAGGGCACCACTGTTCATGGTAGCATTAAAGCCGATACGCTCCATACAACAAGGGTTGGTGGCAGGGTTGAAGTCATAACGCCATTCCAGGGGAATATGCTGGCGTGTCAGTACCGGATAAACATAACGGCGGATGACACCGTTCGTTTCTTCCTGCATTTCATTAGGACGTTGCAACAACGCTTCATGGCGTTGGCGCAATGCTTCTATTTGTTTTTTGAAATATCCGTTCATATCTTATTTTCTTTTCATTGTTATCAATCCATCTTTTACAGTAAAAGAATGCTATCCAAGCATCTAGAATTATACTATTTTATCAAAAATCAATCATATTCTATACAGTGTTGTTATTGGTTCTCAGGATAAAGAGACATACGGTAAACCCGCTGGTAAATCGCATCTTCCAATTCCAACTCAAACACAACATCCTGTGTTTCAGGATCTACTTCTGTCACACGTGCACCACGATTGCCATTGCTAAGCACATTGCTCATTCCCGGACAAATTAATCTGTTACCCGTTTGTTCCAAATATTGCACCCCGGAACGGGCCGGAGTAAAATACGCGGCACCACGCTCTTTTCCATACTGCCAAACTTGGCGAACCGTACGGTTCACTTCATCCACTTCATATTCTATGCCGCAAGTATAAATATTTTTCCTGTCTGTAAAATCCAGTTTGAAGTTACGCCCATAACCATTATTGAAATAAAGAATGTGTCCATTAGGTAATGGGACAGCTGTATGACATCCCCAAGGCCATTCAAAATCATCACAATTCTTCGTTCCGGCTATCACCTCAGGATCAGTAATAGGAGTCCCGTCGGCATGAAGAGGATTCAATAATAATTTCAAGTATTTATCTCTCCAATACCCATGAGGCGATATAATCCACTCAATACCTCCAGCTTTATTAAACTTAAAGATTCCTTGATAACGAGCTGTAGCCAGATAATCATCTCCCCACTCTACTATACCATTATTATGCGCCCAATTACTGGCACTTTGTGCAAAAGGGTCTGAGGTTAGATCATAATCGGTCATTCCATAGCGAGCCGAATCCAACATGTGCACCAAATCCCATTCTTGCAATATCTCCCCTTTTTCGGGATCCATCATAATAATAAAATCATTTATCCGTACATCTTTCCCATTGGCGATTTTAGCGGAAGTCTTGCTCACAGTCGCTAATATATTGCCTTGCTTATCTTGAGATATGGCATGATGCATAGTGTATCCCCTTTCCAGCATATCCCAATTATGAATTGTATTTCCCATCATATCCACCTCCACCATCCGATGATGGTTTCCGTCACCGGTCATATAATGTCCGTTCTGCATCCGGATCAATCCGCACCCGATTCCGATATATCGATGTTCATCCGACTTCTCCCAATCAAGAATCCAACGGATTTCTCCGTCTGCATCTATCATATAAGGGATAGAAGTGTCTGTTTCATCCTGTCCGGGGGAGTTTACCAAATTCATGCCTGGCTCCATTCGGTCATATTGAGCCTTTACCACTCTGATTTCCTTAGGCAGCCTTCTGCTTTCCAATGTTTTCGTCTGAAGCTTTAGATTGGACCGAGCACGTTCATTTCCTTGCAAATCTGTATAAATTAAAGTGATCTGGTTATTATAATTGGGATAAAGTCCCAATACCGGAATATTCTGTTTTAATCCCACATCTTTAAATGTATATTCCACGTCAGGCGTATGCTTTCCCGGTTTGCTGTGTACAATCAGTTTAATGCGTCCCAATACAGGTAATTTTACAACTACACTGGCCGATAATGGATTGCAACCGGAAGGATTGACTGTAGAACTCAATATCAAGTTGTCAATCGAAGTACCTAAGGTAGGTATAACATAAGTGCTTCCATTGGCAAATGTCAAAGTCGTTTTCCAGTTTTCCGCATCCACATCTACACTTTGGATTAACTCTTGCGGAAAAATTATCTTATTGGACTCGAATAACAAAACACATTGTTCACGTTCCTGAGAAACAGATTTCAATAAATCATTTTCCTTCAACTGGTTTTGTATATCCTGCATAGCTTGGGTACAATCCTGTTCTTCATCACGACATGACAAAAATACAAATATCATAACCAACAAAGAGCATAAATAATATCCTTTCCTTTTCATTTGGCTTCATTGTTTTTATAGAGGGAGAGATCCCCCTCCCTCTCATACTTTTTAATTATCAGTTCAATACAATCATCTCCATTCCGGCTTTTGCTCCAAATTCAAATTAGCGTCCACCTCTGCCTGAGGTATCGGGAAGTACAAGAATTTAGCTTCAAAATGGTCAAATCCTTGTGTATCCGAAATGCGGTCTGTCGGTTTATATCCTACCAATTCCTTTTCACCACTTTCATTTTCTTCGTAAAGCAATTCATAATGTTGAGAATCGGTCTTGCGTTCGTGCATGATAGCTTTCAACTTAGCAGGATCATTTCCGTACCAACGAACCATATCATCCCAACGTATATTCTCTCCGGCAAATTCCAGCAATTTCTGTTTCTGGAGTTCTGTCATTATAGCATCTTTTCCACTCAAGTTTTTCTCCGGCAACCCGGCACGTACACGAATCCGGTTAATATCTTTCATTGCTCCGCTTTCATCATTGGTTTCCAGACAAGCCTCAGCGTGGAGCAACAAAACTTCTGCAAAGCGCATAATACGTAAATTGTTGATACGTCCGGCATCGTTAGAATACATCGTACATCCTGTGGGAACCCACCAAGCTGCAAACTTCTTCATCATGAAACGCCCTTGAACACCCTCGATAACCGGATAAGCAGGAGCATATCCTTGCTTGGCAATACCATATTTGCCATCGCCTTCGGGCAGTACCGTCCATTTAAACATATCATCAAATTCCACTTTACCACCATAGAATTTTTCATCCGGTTTCACATCACCGAAATCAGAGTATTTAAAGAAGCACGTAGTGTATAAACGCTTATCCCATTTGGAATCAGAGCCTTCCGGACGCTGTTCGGAAATGAATTCTTTTATCAAATAGGGAGAAGGTTGCATCTTATACCAACCACCGCCAATATTCTCACCTTTCAGTGTCGGACCAAAATAATGAGCAAGGTTGTTTCCCATAAACGAGTCGTCACTAGTGCCATTGCCCCAAGAGTCACCCGAATTACCTTTGGCATCATAATTGATTTCCCAAATAGATTCAGCATTAAATTCCGTATCGTCACGGAAGTTGTCCTCATACTTTTGAGTCAAATCGTAACCATAACCATTCATTATAATTTCAAACTCATCCTTAGCGGCCTGATAATCCCCTTTCCAGATATAAGCTTTACCCAACATGGCAATAGCCGCACCTTGAGTTACACGACCGTTCTCATCGCTTGAACGAAGTTTAGGCAAACGAGACTTGGCTTCCTTAAAGTCTGAAATAGCCTGTTCCAGCACTTCATCACCGCTAGACAGTCCATGAGTTTCCGGATCTGCATCCTGCGGGAGAGTACGGATAACCGCATCACGATAATCAGTACGCAAACGGAAGTACCAGAATCCACGTAAGAAATAAGCCTCACCTATCATTTGCTCACGTTTGGTTTCGTCCATATCAACCGTAGCCGCACGATATATGAATTCGTTTGCCATCTGAATGCCTTCATAGATGTTTCCCCAGCTCAAATCCTTTGTATTCGTTGTGTTGACAAACGACAAATATTCCCAAATATAAGGTTCTTCTCCACGAGTGGGGTAAAGGTCGTCACCGCGCATCTGAAGATGCATGATGCCTTCCAACCCACCATAATATCCACTGGTCATACGGCGGAAAGGATTATAAACTGCGGACAAGCCTTTCATCACATTATCCTCGGATGTCCAAAAAGTGGTCGGAGTCTGACGGTTAGGATCAATCTCATTCAGAAAGTCATCACTACAAGAAGACAACAACATTGGAGCTACAGCCAATGCAGCTATGTATTTTATAAAATTCTTTTTCATATTCTGCAAATATTACTTATTCCTAATTAGAAATTTACTTGTAAACCAAAGGTGATAGTACGTGCCATCGGATAACGACCGTCATCACAACCACGGGTCATTACACCCGAACCACCTGATGTACCGGCACCATCGGCATCTACCATACCCAAGTCAGGAGTATATCCTTTATAATCGGTTATAGTGAAAAGGTTTTCCATAGCCGTATAAACACGCACATTCTGCAAACCGGCTTTAGATACCCATACTTTGGGCAACGTATAACCTAATTCCAAAGTCTTCAAGCGCAAGAATGAACCATTTTCCAACCAACGGTCCGTATAGCCCCAGTTTGTACCATTAGGATCGCTAGTACCAAACAAACAGCGAGGAATGTCAGAATGATTGTTTTCAGTCCAGCTGTTCATGCGTTCTGCATATTGGTTTCCTGTTGATTCATTATAAACCGTAGTATAATACTGGGCATTGTAAATCTTGTTGCCAAAGTTTCCGTCAAAGAACATATTCAAATCCAAACCTTTCCATTCAGCACCCAGACTTACACCCAAGTTAACTTTCGGGAAAGCAGAGCCTACATCCTGACGGTCATTATTGTCAATCTTACCATCTCCGTTATAATCCACGAAACGCAAGTCACCCGGTTGTGCATTAGGCTGGATCTTATTACCGTTCTTATCCACATACGCATCAATTTCTTGTTGGCTTTGGAATACACCATCCGTCTTTATCAAATTGAAATAACCTATGGAATGACCGGTCTTGGCATAAGTGATCGTTCCTTTGGCATGAGGATTGAATCCCTGCCATTCATCACGACTTCCGTTTACTTCCGTCAGTTCATTCTTGATAAAGGTGGCATTGACACCTACATGATAATACAAATCGCCTACATTATTACGGTGATTCAATGAAATTTCAAATCCTTTGTTTTCTACTGTACCTGCATTTACTGTAGGATTCCCACTCAAGCCAAAACTCAAAGACTGCGGCATAGACAACAACATATCTTCTGTTTTCTGAATAAAATAATCAGCACTGACACTGAACTTATTGTTCAAGAAAGCAAAATCCAAACCCAAGTTCAAAGTCTTCGTCTTTTCCCAAGTCACATTCATGGGTGAAGTCCATTCCTTACCGGTAATGGCACCTTCCCAAAGTTCTGTGCCCATCATGTTATTCATACCTTTATAAACAACAGACTGGGTAGCATAATTGCCAATGCCGCTCAAATTACCCAGTACACCATAACTGGCACGAATTTTCAATTCATTCATGGTTTCCTTGATATTTTCAAAGAAATCTTCATTCATCACATTCCAACCCAAAGATACAGACGGGAATGTGCCCCAGCGGTTTCCATCTGCAAATTTGGAAGAACCGTCCCGACGAACAGAAGCAGACAGCATATAACGATCGGCATACGAATACATCACACGCCCAAACATAGAAATCATTGTATTGGCCCATGCGCTACCCGATGTATTTTGTGAAGAAACCGAACCGGCGTCAATCACAGAGAAACCTTCCGGGAAACCCTTACGTCCTGCACCAAAACCACGCGCATTGTTACGCTGGGCAGAATAACCCACCAAAGCAGAAACCGTATGATTGCCAAACGTATTATCATAATTGATTGTATTTTCAATCAACCAATCATTCTCCCAGTCTGTACTTTCCGACAATTCCGCTTCATTCTTTTGTGAAGTAGAACTGAAATAATAAGGAGAACTATAGGCATAATTACGTCTTGTATATTTGTTTATACCTACATTGAATTTATATTTCAATCCTTTCAAGAACAAATCCACTTCGGCATAGCCATTCAATAAAATGTCTATCCCATGTCTTTGGTAATCATAGGCTTCTGTCCAACCCACAGGATTATCTCCTCTGGTCCATTCCGGAGCGACACCCCAAGTGCCATCTTCACCATATACATTCCACATAGGCACAGCTGTCAGAGCGGAGGTATATGAAACATCTTCGTACTTCTTTTTATAGAATTTCATCATCAACGTAGTCCCCATACGCAAATGATTATTGAAAAAAGAAAAAGTATTCTTAGCACGAATGTTCCATGCCTCATAACCGGTAGTATTCACAATACCATCCTGGTTAAGATAGCTTCCCGACAGATTATAGGTCGAAGTCTTGTTTCCTCCAGATACATTCAAGCTAACCTTGCTCACCATAGCCGAGTTATAAAGTTCTTTCTGCCAGTCTGTTCCAGCACCTCCATTCCAATTCAGCAACCCTTCTGCCGAACTATAACCGGTAGCCTTTGCCAAATCGCGAAGCTGATTACCATCCATTACATCAATGTATTTGGCAACCATCTGAACGCCTGTATAGGCATCCACTGTTACACGGGCAGAAGTTTCCAAACGACCGCCTTTAGTAGTGACCAATACAACACCATTAGCAGCACGAGAACCATAAATAGCAGCAGCCGAAGCATCTTTCAACACTTCAATAGACTGAATGTCAGCGGGATCAACCATATTGATATCACCATACACACCATCAATCACATAAAGCGGACTGGTGGCACTCAATGAACTGATACCACGGACATTAATATTCAAGCCTTCCCCCGGCTGACCGTTGGCAGCCGACACAGTAACACCGGCAACTCTTCCTTGCAAAGCAGCTGAAGCACTACGTGCAACATTTGCCTGTAACTCTTTACCGGAAACAGAAGCGACCGCACCTGTCAAATGGCTTTTCTTCACTGTACCGTAACCGATAACCACCACCTCGTCCAACAATTCACCTTCCGACAATTTCACATTAATCACACTGCGGCCATCAACCTTAACAGTTTGCTCCCGATAACCTACATAAGAGAAATTCAAAGACTGACCGGAAGCGGCCTTAATGGTATATTTGCCATCAAAATCGGTAATCACGCCATCCGTAGTTCCTACTACAACAACAGCCGCACCAATCAACGGATTATTCTCCGCATCCGTCACTGTTCCGGTAACAGTAATTTGCTGAGCATAGGCACATATACTAAGTATGCACAGCAACCATGTAAATGCAATTTGTTTCATAAATAATGTATTAGAGTTTAATTAAAAAATATTGCTGTAAAATTAACTAAAAATAGATTTCCAACACGTTATTGCTTTCGCAAACAACGGTAATGCCCCATGGATGGAAGAATAGCAGCTGAAATTAAGAATGTCTTTGTTTTCATAGTTATTTGAATTAAAAATTAACATTGCAAAGATGGCAATTCAAGCAAGCAGGAACAAATACAATTCAAGCATTAAACAATGAAATCTTATCAATATCAAAAAAAAATTCTTCAAGACAATGGAAAACACATCTGAATTGACCGTGAAATATAAAATTTTTCCCACACAGTATTCTTCTAATTATCAACCAATTACTGTGAAAAAACATCCATAAAGGCTCTCAACCGGTAGGTAAGCGGCGGTATCGTTCATCAATGTACAACACAACAACCGCCACACACAAAATGACAAAACTTCAATAGATGTATTTTATCAACAGGATGCAACCGTGAAAACAGTCTTATGACTTTATTGCTTCACCTTGGTGAAGCAACCGTTTCGCACAGGTGGCAACGGCACTTCACTTGAGTGAAAAGGCACGTTCAGCCGAGTGGTGCAACAAATGATGCAGTCTTCTTGCATGGAAACTCCCATCCCCTTGCACGGATACTGCCGTACATATATCAAGATTACGTACCCGACATGGAAACCGATATCCGACGAACCGGCTTCTGCAAGAAAAAAACGAAAAAGCACTTCGTGGGGATACAGGAAATCCCGTCACCGCATATTACTGTTTATCAGCGCAATACAATGACGGAACAAAAAACTATTGCAGCGTAGAAATAAAAACAGAACCAATGTTACAAAGACGAACTACTCAACACAGTTCCGGTATAGGAAACCACGCTACGGGCCGGCAAGGTCAGGGTATAGACACCATCGGCAGGTTGAACAGCTTCCACCGGCTCCCATTTACGGGTGTCATCGGTGACATAGCCTTGCAAAGCACCGGAAACCTGAGCGCTTTCAAGAGCCAACGAAATAACTACTTCATGATCCGCAGGGTTGATGGCTACAACCGTGTAACCGTTGTCACCATATTTATAGCCAGACACCATATAGCCTTGTTCGAAATCATATTGCGCCGAGATGCGCTTGCTGCCTACAGGGATGTAACGGGAGAAGTTGCCGAACACCTCGCAACGCTTGGTCACTTCATAGTCCACGCGGTTCTTTTCAATGTTAATCAGCCCCTCGGTGGTTCCGCCATCCGGTATAGCACCTGCCCACCACACAATAGCGCCGGTATTGGCCTCACACAAGAAACGATGGAACTTCTTCGCCCATTTCAAGCCGCTGGTCATGGTAGCATCATAACTTTCCGTAGGATCGCTGATTTCGGTCAGCCACACGGGAATTCCCTTCGATTCGGCTTTGCTGAACGGTTCAATGGCAGGATCTTTCCCGGTCACAGGATCCACATAGCCGTGTCCGGCGGCAATGACGGGAAAGTTGGTGATTTTAGGATTCAGGTTCAGAATGTCGCGCACATAATTTTTACTGCCCATGATAAAGCCCAGAATGGCAGACCACTGGGCATTCTCGCCAAAGATAATCCGGGTTTCGGGATGGGTCTGTCGCAACTTGGGACCTAAGTTATTCACAATGAACGGTCCCAGCGTAGTGGTACCGGGAAGCCAGAGGCATGAGTTCCAGCTTGCCGCATACTCGGGCTCGTTGGCAGGAGAGATGGCATAGACAGGCAGGCCTGCCGCTGTGTAGGCATCACAGAAATTGGAAAGATAGTCGGCAAAGGCCTGGTAGCTGCCGCGTTTCAAAAAACCTTGCGAGGTACTGCCGTTGCTTTTCATATAAGCCAGAGCAGACCAAACGGAAAAGATGAGTTTGTCCACACCGTATTCCTGCTTCGCTTTTTTCATGATCCACAACTGTCCGTTGCGCTGTGCGATGCCTTCGGCAACACGATTCTCATCACGGTTGAAATCAATATCGAAAAAAGGATCGTCCAAAGACAGATTGATATCCTCGTCCATATTAAACGTGGTTTCATCGTAATGGGGGAATACCTCGCCCCTGAGGATACTGAGGCGAAGCCCGTCCTGTCCGAACATCACATCCATAATCTCCTGACGCTTGCGGTGGGCATAAAGATAGTCGGACCAGCCGGCCTGCGCCACACCAAAACCATCGATGGTTTGTTCTTCGTTGTTCCACTGAAGAACTACATCGGCCCCCAAGGTACTACGTGCATCGGCCGGGATTTGTTCTGCCGGAAGAGCATCGGTAACATCGGTACAGGCACAGAGGCAAGCGGCGGAAGCTGCCACGGCAAAAAGGTAAGATAGCTTTTTCATGACACTTGTCTTTTTTAAGGTTAGTATTCAAAGTTTTACCAGGTTGTAACCCAAAGGCAAAGATGGAAATTTACCGACAGACAAACCAATACTATCCGAACATATACTTATGATATTTTATCAAAATAGAGACCGTCAATATGAGAAGCCTTGTTCTGGCTATCCGAATAAAGAAGAAAAAACTTACAAGCCGTTCGTAGTACCGCAAAAAGACACGGAACATTATTTCCAGGCATTCAAATCCTACAACATCCCCGAACTTTCAGAAAATCCGCTTTCTTTTAGTGCTGTCAAAATCAGGCAAGTCCATGAGAAAGTTCCGGCCGAACCTTTTAAATGATAGTCTTGTTCTTACGATAATTATCACGGAACTCTTTAGGAGTCACTCCTTTTTTCTTTTTAAAGATACGGTTGAAATTGGATAGATTATTAAAGCCACAATCATATCCTATTTCAGCTATTGACAAGGAAGAATCAACCAAAGCACGTGAAGCGGCCCCCAAGCGGATATCAGTAAGGAAATCGATAAAACTTTTGGAAGTATGCTGTTTGATAAAACGACAGAATGAGGCCTCGCTCATATTTACCATTTTAGCTACATCTGCAAGACGGATCACTTCCGAAAAATGAAAATGAACATAATCCAGCACCTTGTTCAACTTCTCGTTAGTATGCTCTTTGGAAACAGAGTTAATGGCAAACTGCCCGGTTGATAGCTCACGCATCCCTTTGTCCAATGATAATTCATGAAGAATAACAAGCAGTTTTATCAAGGAATAGAAACTATCGTTCTCGCAAGACAGCGTTTTCAACAACGGACGGACTTTCGCGATAGTCTCCCTGCTGAACACGATTCCTTTACGGGCACGGTGGAAAAGTTCCCGAATGCTGATCATCTGGTTCCTGTTCAGAATCTGGTCGGAAAGCAGATCGGAATGAAACTGAATGGTTATTTCATGGATATTCTGCGGCTTGTTGTTATAATCCCTCCAAGCATGTTCCAATTGAGGATTGGTGACCAGCACCAGTTCCTCTTCTTCTATTTCTTCTATGGAGTCTCCCACAATGCGTTGTGCGCCTTTTGCATTCTCAATATAGTTCAGTTCATATTCGGGATGTATATGTATAGGAAAATTAAAATTCGATTTCTGACGCTCTATCAAAATAAAGCAATCCTTGGCAGACAAAGGTGACACTTCTTTGAACAATTCTGTGTTTATCATATTTCTCTTTCACATTAGATCTGATCTTGTATAGCAAAGATAACATGAAATATGAAATCGGAAACAAAAAAGTGAACATATTTTTATACTAAACCTGCAAAAGTACCTTCTATAAAAACGTAGATAACACAATACACAAAAACGAGAACCGTGTTATCCACGTCATTTCCATGAGGTTGTTTCTATTTCAGACAAGCCTTCATTGCTTTAATGATCGCTGAGTCAAACCCTTCGTGATCCAATTCATTAATACCCTTGATAGTCATACCACCGGGCGTACACACCTTATCTATTTCCACACTGGGATGAGTATCATTATTCAATATCAAGGAAGCGGCTCCTTTCACAGACTGGGCAACCATTTTCTGTGCATCTTTCGGATAAATCCCCAATTCAATACCTGCCTGCATAGCTGCCTGAATATATTTCAAGACATATGCGATACCACATGAAGTCAAAGCCGTAGTAGCAGCCATCTGACTTTCAGGAATAAGCACAGCCAATCCTAATTCATTAAAGATATCCAGCATCAGTTGTTCTTGTTCCTTACTGGCGTTACGACTGGATATCAAAGTCATACTTTCCAACTGAGAAATAGCAGTATTGGGAATCAAACGGAATATGGTCTGTTCCGGACCTACACTCTTTACCAGCTGTTCGAAAGTTACACCACCTGCAATAGAAACCAATACTTGCCGGGGAGTCAAATGAACCACACTCAACACTTGGTCTATCAACCACGGCTTTACAGCCAGAATAACGATATCGGCATCCTTTATCGCTTTCGGATTTTCCGTTGTCACATTAATCTCCGGATAATCCGCCTGTAGAGTTTCCAGACTTCCGCTGAACGGATCGGCTACTGTTACATCACTCGCTGGAATGATAGTGCCTTGGGCAAGGCCGCGAGCAATGGCCCCTCCCATATTTCCCGCACCAATAATTGCTACTTTCATATTATTAAAGATTAAGTCTATAGCTACAAAGATAAGGGAAAAAAGGAGAAGAACGTATTATGAAAAGCTAAAAATAAAATTACTTTGAAGAAGATTAAATCAAAAAGTCTCGCCGGAACCGAAATGTTTCCTGACGAGACCTTATTTTCTTTCGCTGATTATTATCCCTCTTGAATCTCCAGCTTATACCAACACTTTACGAAAGCGTCCAATAAATTCATCAGCCTCAGCCATAGTCAGACACAAAGGCGGGAGCAGACGGATTACATTCGTACCACTGACTCCGGTAAATACTTTCTGTTCGAACAGCAGACGCTGACGCAGTTCCTTAATCGGTTCGTCAAATTCCATACCGATCATCAAACCTTCGCCACGCACCTCTTTAATCTGTGGGAATTGTTTCAATTCTTTCAGCAGATGAGCACCTACCTTGGCAGCATTCTCTACCAGGTTCTCACCTTTCATAACATCCAGCACCGCGATAGCAGCAGCACAAGCCAGGTGGTTACCACCAAAAGTGGTTCCCA
This sequence comes from Phocaeicola sp. RTP21359st1_B8_RTP21360_211022, assembly GCF_040911965.1. Taxonomy (NCBI): domain Bacteria; kingdom Pseudomonadati; phylum Bacteroidota; class Bacteroidia; order Bacteroidales; family Bacteroidaceae; genus Phocaeicola; species Phocaeicola sp. RTP21359st1_B8_RTP21360_211022. The sequence goes on along the minus strand of NZ_JBDFXP010000020.1, from coordinate 65,745 downwards.
ATTGTCCATATACGGGTTTGAATTTCGGACTGATCAGGACACCAGCCATCGGAAAGCCATTGCCAATCCCCTTTGCAACCGTAATCATATCGGGACGGATACCTGCATGTTGGTGAGCAAAAAATTTACCGCTACGCCCGTAGCCGGATTGTATTTCATCCAAAACAAGTACTGCATCCACTTCTTCGCAAGCCTTACTCAGTTCTTTCAAGAATTTCACTTCCGGAACCTGAATACCGCCTACTCCTTGAATACCTTCAATAATCACCGCACAGACATCTCCTTTTGCCAATTCCGCTTTAGCTGCTTCTATATCGTTCAAAAGCAGATAAGTCACATGCCCATTGTCATTGATTGGGGCTATAATTTTCGGATTGTGGGTTACCTCCACTGCCAGTGAAGTACGTCCATGAAATGCTTTGCAAAAAGAAAGCACACGTTTGCGACCATTGTAAAAAGAAGCCAGTTTCAACGCATTTTCATTAGCTTCGGCCCCACTGTTTATCAAAAACAATTGATAATCATCATAACCCGAAAGTTTCCCTAAACGGTCTGCCACTTCCTGCTGTAGCTTGTTAACCACCGAATTGGAATAAAATCCCAACTGTGCAACCTGGTTGCTTATCATTTCCACATAATACGGATGTGCGTGACCGATAGAAATAACCGCATGACCACCATACAAATCAAGGTATTCCGTACCTTGATCATCCCATACATGACAACCTTTTCCCTTGACAATGTTTATGTCAAAAAGAGGATATACATCAAATAATTTCATAAACTCTTCTTTATTAAAAAGCAGACGGTTTCAACCTCAGCCCTACGGTTTCTTCCAGATTGAACATGAGATTCATATTATGGACCGCTTGTCCGCTTGCCCCCTTCAACAAGTTGTCAATGCAAGAGATAACCAGCAGTTTATCGCCATGCTTCTCCAAATGAATCAAACACTTGTTGGTGTTCACCACCTGCTTCAAATCTATATTTTTGTCTACAATATGAACGAAAGAATCCTCGGCATAATAGTCTTGATACATCTTCACCAGTTCTTCCAGTTCCACCTTGCATTTGACTACCAGAGTAGCAAAGATACCACGCGGGAAATCACCCCGGTAAGGAATAAAATCTATTTCAGCATTAAAGCTGTTTTGCAACTGTTTCAATGATTGCTTGATTTCGGGAACATGCTGATGAGAAAACGGTTTATAGATGCTCATATTATTATTACGCCAGCTGAAATGGCTGGTAGCACCCGGTTTCACCCCTGCCCCTGTACTTCCGGTAATGGCATTTACCATTATATCCTCGTTCAGTAACAGATGTTTGGCTAACGGCAATAAACCCAATTGAATACAAGTGGCAAAACATCCCGGATTGGCCACGTGCTTGCTATGGCAGATAGCACGACGGTTCAGTTCCGGCAAACCATAGATGAAGCCATGGTCATCACTCTTGATACGGTAGTCCATACTGAGGTCTATGATTTTCAAATCCTCGGGTACATTGTGACTATCCATAAACTTCTTTGTATCTCCATGAGCCGTACAGAAGAACAATACATCAATCTCATCCAAAGGAAGTTCGTCGGTAAAAACCAAATCCGTTTCACCATAGAGTCCCTCATGTACGTCGGTAATCTTATTGCCGGCGTTACTGCTGCTGTTTATAAACTTTATGTCTACATCAGGGTGATTAATCAGCAGACGAATCAATTCGCCCGCCGTATAACCTGCCCCACCGATAATTCCTGCTTTAATCATACTTATTAAATTTCTTCGTCCTTGTGGTTATTATAATAAACACGCAAAGGTGTAGAAGTCACTTTGATAAAGCCTTTGGCATCTTCTGCTGTCCATCCCTTCTGCATTTCACCATATTCACCGAATTTGGTCTTCACCAGGTCGTCTTTCGATTCAACACCCACAGTAGAGAATGAAAGCGGACGGAGTTCCAAGATAGCTGTACCGTTTACATTACGCTGAGATTCCTGCAACATTGCCTCAATATCGCGCATTACCGGTTCCAGATACTGACTTTCATGCAAGAACATTCCATACCAGTTGGCAACCTGGTCTTTCCAGTATTGCTGCCACTTGCTCAACGTATATTTTTCAAGGAAACGATGGGCTCCGATAATCAGCATAGGAGCAGCAGCCTCGAATCCTACACGCCCTTTGATACCGATAATGGTATCCCCAACGTGCATGTCACGGCCGATACCGTAGGGTGCACCGATCTCTTCCACTTTCTGAATAGCCTTGATAGGATCATCAAACTTCTCGTCATTAACAGCCTTCAGCTCACCTTTTTCAAATGTAAGACGAAGCTGTTCGCTTCCTTCCTTGGTCACCTGTTTCAAATAAGCACTTTCGGGCAAACCCTGCGCAGAATCCAATATTTCCCCACCGCAGATAGAAGTTCCCCAAAGACCTACATTATAAGAATATTTCAATTTTGTAAAGTCAGCGGCAAAACCATGTTCATTCAAATAATCAATTTCCTGCTGACGGCTTAATGCCATGTCACGGGTCAATGTGATGATCTCAACCCCCGGAGCCAATACCAGAAAAGTCATATCGAAACGAATCTGGTCATTACCCGCACCAGTCGAGCCGTGTGCGATAGCATCCGCACCTATTTCATTAGCATAACGCGCTATGGCCAACCCTTGGAAGATACGTTCAGAACTTACAGAAATAGGATAAGTACCATTACGGAGCACATTACCGAATACCATATATTTCAAGCTCTTCTCATAGTATTCCCGGGTCACATCCAATGTCACATACTTCACAGCACCCAGTTTGTAAGCGTTCTCTTCGTTCTGCTTCAGCTGCTCCTCACTGAAACCACCCGTGTTTGCACAAGCAGCATACACTTCATACCCTTTTTCCTTAGCCAGATACATTACAGTGAAAGAGGTATCAAGCCCCCCGCTGAATGCTACTACTACTTTTTTCTTCTTTTCTTCCATAATGATATTATTTTAATTGAGAATTAAAAATTGAAAACTGAGAAATAAGTACATGAACGCGCAGCCATCTTTTAATTTTTAATTCTTAATTTTTAATTTATTAAATAGTGTCTTCTTCGTGCAAAGCCGGATCGTAAAGCATGGCTGTACAAATACAGAACTTACGGTTCTTTGCCACTAATATATCGTGATTGATACAGCCTTCACAACCTTTCCAAAAGGCTTCATCATCAGTCAGTTCATTGAAAGTTACAGGAACATATCCCAGTTCTGTATTCATTTTCATTACCGCCGCACCACTGGTCAGACTGAATATCTTCGCTTTAGGCCATCGCAGACGTGCCAATCGGAACGAAGCCGCCTTTATACGCTTGGCCAAGCCCATCCCACGATAATTGGGATGCACAATCAATCCCGAAGTTGCTACATATTGCTTGTTTCCCCATGACTCAATATAGGTAAATCCTGCAAAATCCTCTCCACATAAAGCAATAATCGCCTTTCCTTCTTTCATCTTTGTAGTCACATATTCATGTGTGCGTTCTGCAATGCCTGTTCCGCGTACCTTAGCCGCCTCTCTAATAGTATCTAAAATTTTATCAACGTAAACTTCATGTGAGGCATCTGCCACCATCACATCCACTTGTTTAGCATCCATTTCCTTTTTTATCTATATTATTTTATTGTATATTCGGTATAATCAATGAAAGCGCATTCTTCACTCCCGCTCTTGTGCAGCCTTCACGAATGACAAGCATAATAGTATCATCACCAGCAATAGTTCCCAATATTTCATCAAAGTTCCGGTTATCAATATCATAAGCCAAACTACTAGCATATCCGGGACGAGTCTTGATTACTGCCAGATTAGCCGAAAATTCAATGGAAATAAATCCATTATGCATCAACATCTCACTGGCCGAATGTTGCTCAGTCATACGTTTGTACATGGTATTGTTTGGCAATACATATACATAATTTCCGTTCATACTGGCTGCTTTCGCCACTTTCAACTGCTTCAAGTCACGAGACAAAGTAGCTTGGGTCAATCGGAATCCTTCTTTCGCCAATTCCTGCAACAACTCTTCCTGGCTACCTACTTCCTTGCTCGAAATAATAATCTTAATGGCATCAAGTCTGCTATTCTTGCTCTTCATACTGCATAATTATTCTGATTCGACTGCAAAATTACAGAATATTCGGGAATATAGATACAAAAAAGAGAATATTTTTGCGACTTTATGCATATTTTCAATAAAGCTCTTATCCATCATCCCAAGAGTAAACCAAAATCACACCAAATTCTTCTTTTCAATGCGATCTTCTTAAAAAGACGGTAATATTATGTTTTACGGCAGGTACAACCAAATCCAACAGTTATAATATCAAAAAAACAAGGACGACTTTCGGGGAATAAACTATTTTTGCATCACTATTAATTCCTTAAAATCAAAAATAAAGGCATGGAACACACTTATTTCTTTGCGGTAGACCTGGGTGCCACCAGTGGACGTACCATCTTAGGTTGCCTGGGAGAAGGCAAAATGGAGTTGAAAGAACTGACTCGTTTCCCTAATCATATTATAGAAACCGGAGGACATTGTTATTGGGATATTTACGCCTTATACAATGAAATTATCAGGGGACTGAAAGTGGTAGCCAAAGACAATCTGCCTATCCGGTCCATCGGTATCGATACTTGGGGGGTGGATTTCGTATTCGTGGGCAAAGACGGAGAGTTACTCCGCAATCCTTATTGCTACCGCGACCCTCACACAACAGGTGCACCTGAAGAATATTTTACCCATATTCCCCGTGAACGAGTATATGACATCACTGGAATTCAAATTATGAATTTCAATTCCTTGTTCCAATTGTCAACACTCCACCGCAATCATTGCTCGGCCTTGGAAGCAGCCGATAAAATACTGTTTATGCCGGATGCCTTAAGCTATATGCTGACCGGTAAAATGGTAACAGAATATACCATCGCTTCTACTTCCCAGATGTTGAATCCGCGCACCAAACGCTTCGAAAAGGAACTGCTGGATGTAGCAGATATCAAGGAAGAACAGTTCGGCCGTTTCGTTTTCCCGGGAGAGCCTATCGGAGTACTGACAGAAGAAGTGCAGAAAATCACAGGTCTGGGAGCTATTCCAGTCATTGCCGTTGCCGGTCATGACACAGGTTCAGCCGTGGCTGCCGTACCAGCACAAAACGAAAGATTCGCTTATCTGAGTTCCGGTACGTGGAGCCTGATGGGAATTGAAGTGAAAGATGCCATTATAAATAAGGAAAGCTTTGAACAGAACTTCACCAATGAAGGAGGTGTGGAAGGAACTACCCGGTTCCTGAAAAACATCTGTGGCATGTGGCTGTTGGAGCGTTGCCGCAAAGAATGGGAAGCAACCAACAACTATTCTTACACAGAACTGATAGATGCCGCTCTGACAGTTCCCGCTTTCCGCAGTCTCATCAATCCCGATGCCCCCTGCTTCTCCAATCCGACATCTATGATTCAAGCCATCGGACATTATTGCAAAGAAACCAACCAACCTGTACCACAGAGTTATGGCGAAATCACCCGTTGCATATTCGACAGTCTTGCCCTGCGCTACAAACAAGTATTCGGCTATTTGCAACAAATGGCCCCGTTCCCCATCGAAAAGCTGCACATTATCGGTGGAGGCTCACGAAACAATCTGTTAAACCAGTTCACTTGCAATGCAGTGGGCGTACCTGTTATAGCAGGTCCCAGTGAAGGGACAGCTATCGGTAACATTATGTTACAGGCAAAAGCCAACGGGCTGGTAAGCGATATCGCAGCTATGCGCCAACTAATCAGCACTTCCATAGAAACCGTTTCTTTTGAACCCCAGCAAGCAGAAGAATGGGAAGAAGCATATAAGAAGTATTTAGCTCATTATAGAGAAGATATTTAATATTCACCTTGAAATTTATTCATTAAACAAACAAATAATATCATGAAAGAAGAATTGATTAATAAAGCGTATGAGATCGCAAAAGAACGTTATGCCGCTGTAGGTGTCGACACAGAAAAAGTAATGGAAACCATGCAGAATTTCCATCTGTCACTGCATTGCTGGCAAGCAGATGATGTAACCGGCTTCGAAGTTCAGGCAGGTTCATTGACCGGTGGTATCCAGGCTACAGGTAACTATCCCGGCAAAGCCCGCAACATCGACGAACTACGTGCAGACATTCTGAAAGCAGCTTCATATATACCAGGTACTCACCGTTTGAATCTGCACGAAATTTATGGCGACTTCCAAGGAAAAGTCGTAGATCGTGACGAAGTAGAACCCGAACACTTCAAAAGCTGGATTGAATGGGGTAAGGAAAACAACATGAAACTGGATTTCAACTCTACTTCATTCTCTCATCCTAAAAGCGGTGACTTGTCTTTATCAAATCCCGATGAAGGTATCCGCAACTTCTGGATTGAGCACACCAAACGTTGTCGTGCCGTAGCCGAAGAGATGGGTAAAGCCCAGGGCGATCCTTGTATCATGAACCTGTGGGTACACGATGGCAGCAAAGACATCACTGTAAACCGCATGAAATACCGTGCTTTGTTGAAAGACTCTCTGGATCAGATTTTCGCAACAGAATATAAGAACATGAAAGACTGTATCGAATCAAAAGTATTCGGTATCGGACTGGAAAGCTATACAGTAGGTTCTAATGATTTCTATATTGGCTACGGTGCCAAGAACAACAAAATGATTACCTTGGATACCGGCCATTTCCACCCGACAGAAAGTGTTGCCGACAAAGTTTCTTCCTTGTTGTTGTATGTCCCCGAACTGATGCTGCACGTAAGCCGCCCCGTACGTTGGGACTCAGACCATGTAACCATCATGGACGACCCGACTATGGATTTATTCAGCGAAATCGTTCGTTGCAACGCCTTGGATCGTGTACACTATGGACTTGACTACTTCGATGCTTCCATCAACCGCATTGGTGCATACGTTATAGGCAGCCGCGCGGCTCAAAAATGTATGGTACGCGCTTTATTGGAACCGATTGCCAAACTGCGCGAATATGAAGCAAACGGACAAGGCTTCCAACGTCTGGCTCTGCTCGAAGAAGAAAAAGCTTTGCCTTGGAATGCTGTATGGGATATGTTCTGCTTGAAGAACAATGTACCCGTAGGCGAAGAGTTCATTGCAGAAGTAGAGAAATACGAAGCAGAAGTCACTTCGAAACGCTAATCAATATCCAACTACAAGATTGTCTTCCGTAGGGGCGGCCTCAAGTGCTGCCCCTACCGGGAACATAGTTGTAGCCTTAAAGAATATAAACAATGGAAATCATTATCGGATTAATCATCATCGCCATAGGAAGTTTCTGCCAATCCAGTTCATACGTACCTATAAAAAAAGTGAAAGAATGGAGTTGGGAAAGTTTCTGGCTGCTACAAGGTGTATTTGCCTGGCTGGTATTCCCGTTATTGGGTGCGTTGCTAGGTATCCCTCAAGGAAGCAGTTTATTTGACCTTTGGGGAACAGGAGGTGCTCCGATGAGCATCTTTTATGGTATATTATGGGGAGTAGGCGGTCTCACCTTCGGTCTTTCCATGCGTTATCTGGGAGTGGCCTTAGGACAAAGTATCGCACTGGGCACCTGTGCCGGATTCGGCACACTTTTTCCCGCCATTTTTGCCGGAACCAACCTGTTTGAAGGAAACGGACTTATTCTTTTACTGGGAGTATGTATCACTTTGTCGGGTATTGCCATTATAGGATATGCCGGCAGTCTTCGCGCCAAAAACATGAGCGAAGAAGAAAAACGCGCGGCAGTAAAAGATTTCGCTCTGACCAAAGGACTGTTGGTAGCCCTACTGGCAGGTGTGATGAGTGCCTGTTTCGCTTTAGGACTCGATGCCGGAACGCCCATCAAGGAAGCTGCATTGGCAGGAGGCGTAGAAGGGCTTTATGCAGGACTTCCCGTAATCTTCCTGGTAACATTAGGCGGTTTCCTGACTAATGCGGTTTACTGTCTGCAACAAAATATAGCCAACAAAACCATGAGTGATTATGCCAAAAGCAATGTATGGGGAAATAACTTGATATTCTGTGCTTTGGCAGGAGTACTGTGGTATATGCAATTCTTCGGTTTGGAAATGGGTAAAAGTTTCCTGACCGGAAGTCCTGTACTGCTAGCTTTCTCATGGTGTATATTGATGGCTTTGAATGTTACTTTCAGTAACGTATGGGGTATTTTATTAAAAGAATGGAAAGGCGTATCTACCCGGACTATCACTGTTCTGATAACCGGACTGGTAGTTCTTATCTTTTCTCTCGTATTTCCTAATTTATTTTAAAAGAATTACTATATTTGTAGCATACTGTTATTCAGAATGAAAAAGATGAATAACAATATCCTATGAACAATCAAATAAAAAAGATATGAAATCAATCTTAGACAATCGCCCTGAATTGGCCAAAGAGGTGAATAAAGTAGCCGAAGTAGCCGGATATTTGTGGCAAAAAGGATGGGCCGAACGTAACGGAGGTAATATCACCGTCAATATCACCGAATATGTAGACGATGAAATCCGTCAGATGCCCGCTATCAGCGAAGTAAAACAAATCGGTGTAACACTGCCTCACTTGAAAGGCTGTTATTTTTATTGCAAAGGAACCAATATGCGTATGCGGGATTTGGCGCGTTGGCCTATGGACAACGGTTCTGTCATCCGTATTTTGGATGACTGTGCCAGCTATGTCATCATTGCCGACAAACCGGTTCAACCTACTTCGGAAGTTCCCTCCCACCTGAGCGTACACAATTACCTCATCAGCATAGGTTCTCCTTACAAAGCATCCGTGCATACACACCCCATCGAACTGATTGCCCTGTCTCACAACAAAAAGTTCATGGAAAAAGATGTGGCAACCAACCTGTTATGGAGTATGATTCCTGAAACAAAAGCATTCTGTCCGCGTGGCCTGGGCATGATTCCTTATCAATTGCCTAGTTCTGTAGAATTAGCCGATGCAACCATCAAGGAACTAGCCGATTATGATGTCGTTATGTGGGAAAAACACGGCATTTTTGCCGTTGACCGTGACGTAATGGCCGCATTCGACCAAATCGATGTTTTAAATAAATCCGCATTGATTTACATCGCTGCCAAGAATATGGGATTTGAGCCGGACGGTATGAGTCAGGAACAGATGAAAGAAATGAGTGTGGCTTTTAATCTACCCAAATAATATTTTATAGTCTTCCCCTAATGGGGAGATTTTAAAGATGATTTGACTCCGCATGGGGACAAATCATCTTTTTTATTATCGGGACTCAAAAGATAAATCGCGTACTTAACTCATTGACAGTTTGATTATCTTATGTTTTTTTCAGAACAATGAGTATTCTTTTTGGCTATCTTTGGCAAAGACAGATTCACTAAACCTACAGAGAGATATGAAAGCAAATAAATTATTCCTTTTGGCAAGTCTCCTTCTATCAGGCAGTATGATACCTATAACGGCTCAGAACAAGAAAGAGAAGAAACAACAAAGAGAACAAGCAGTACGCGAGGCTGTTGACGCAAAGGCATACAAAATCAATGTGGACCGGGTAATGCCTATGAAAGGAGGCAGCAAACACCTGACTTCCGATTATTCTTTAGAAATAAGAAACGATTCGGTATATTCCTATCTGCCTTATTTCGGAGTGGCGTATAACGTTCCTTACGGAGGTGGAAAAGGATTAAATTTTAGTGCTCCTTTATCAGAATATACTTCAACATATAGCAAAAAGGGAAATGCTAAAATCACACTAGAAGTACGGAACGAGGAAGACAATTACCTTTACAATATCACCATTTATCCCAATGGCAGCAGTAACATACAGGTCACCCCCACAAACAGACAATCTATTTCTTTCTCCGGAGAAATGGATCTAAAGAAGAAAGAATGAACCATAAATAAAAAAGGGGAGGTGTCAAAACTAAAACAACCTATCGAACTATATGATCAGGTCATTTTAGTTTTGCTCCCCTCATTAAATTACAGCTATTATTTACTTATTTCTCTAACCGGCTAAAGAAATTCTCAATGGCTTCCTTATTGACAAAAACTCCTTTTACTCCGGTCACTTCCACCGTATCCATCAACAAAGCCAAGCCCTGATAACCGTTTTCATCCTTTGCCAGTACTTCCTTCTGATAAATTTCAGCTGATTGGCAGGCTTTACCATCTTCAGGTAATTTCTCGAACCGGCCAAGGTAATAATTGCCTTCAAAGAAATTATGTGTAGATTCTGTCAACTGGAATCTGCTGGATTCGGGAGCATAAAAAATATTCCCACTAATAAATGTACTATCCGGATATCCGCCCCATGAATCCAAAGTAATCATAGTACGGTCGATATCAGCCGCAGGTTTACGGTTCACATGAATAATGTTACGGGTAATGCGACTATCCTTTACAGGACCTGCCAGATGAACAGCCGGTGAGAACATCCCGGCACGAGTCGGTTCAGGCCGCACTCCGTCACCTATACTCACATTGTAACGGACTATAGTGCCCAAGTTACCTACATTAAAAGATGCGTCGGCCGTGCCGTCATTGCAAACCAATACCAAGCCACCATAGTTATCATGACTATAATTGTACTGAATGACCGTTCCCCGGCAATTCCAATCCGAATCAAATCCCTGTGCATCCCACGGAGCTTTATGACCACTTACTTCATTAAACTGCACCAAAGTATTATCACAACTCCACGGCCAAATACCTGCTGCCGCCTCTGTGTCAGGAAGCATATCAGGACAGTCACGCATTACATTGTATTCTATCAAGGTACTGTCACAACCGATAGGTACAATACCATCCCCTGGTACTTCCTCTATCAAATTTCCCCGTATCACGGTATGCTTGCTGGGATGCCAGTTCTGCCGGTCGCTATAAGCAGCCCAAATCATAGCATTACGGGTACATCTCAAAATATGGCAGTTCTCTATGGTTAACCTATTGAATGTTGAAATTTTCTTTTCACCGCCATTCACTATATAAATACCGCACCCTCCGCCTTTTTCTTTTACCAACGAACCATTGACATCCCGTACAGTCACATTATTGACAACAATGTTCTGCGATACGCCATAATCCATACACTCTATCTTCAAGCCCGAACGATAAGGCAGAGGCTGCCTGCCTGTATTCACGATTTCCAAATTCTGCATCGTTATATAGTCCGAATTACAGATACGGGCTGCATACAAGGAAGTATCATATCCCACAATGCAAGGTTTCCGTTCATCATCACCATAAGCATCTATATAAATACGATCTTCGGGTATACCCTGTCCGGTGATTTCAAGTTCGCCATTAAAAACCTCACCGCGCTTCAACAAAACTTTATTGCCCGGCAGTAATTTCACACCACGTAGTTTTTCCAGACTTTTCCATGCTTCATCCGGGGCTAACCCACTATTATTATCATCACCGCCGGTAGCATCCAGATAATAGCACACTGGACTATCAGAACATGCTGCCAACAGGAAGGAAAATAAAAGAAGGATCATTGTTTTTCTCATTTCTCTTCCGCTTTTAAAAAGTTATCAATTTTATTCCAGAAGTTGTCAGAACAACCAGGCTTCACCACAGATTACGCAAATTCACACAGTTTTTTGATTTAAAGGTTATTTGCCTCCTACTTCTTTGTGACAGTCCGTGTACCCTGTGATGAAAACCTGCACTCCACATTACTTCCACAAGTCGTGCTGAACCAGTTTCTTGTTAGTATCCAGTTCGGCAGTCGGCAAAGGCCATACATAATCCCTCTCACCGTTGAACTTACGTGCTTCATAAGCCAAGCCATACATAGTGCGTTCATTCTCTATATTGGCTACCGCCTTATCCAATTCCTTCCAACGATAAAGGTCAAACAAACGCAAACCTTCAAAAGCCAGTTCCACACGACGCTCATGCTTAATGACTTCCAACAATTCATCTTTAGAAAGAGAAGTACCTTCCACTTCCTCTACGGTGGGCATGTTCACATCCGCACGTTGCCGCACTTCATTAACCAAAGCAGTTACATCACTATAAACATAGCTTCCTTTCTGTACCATCGCCTCCGCTAAAGATAATAAAACTTCGGCATAACGCACCACATAAAAGTCTTGTCCATTATCCCAAGAGTTAGAAGTATCCGTAGGATCAAAATACTTATAAACATATACGGTAGACAGAGAAGCGGCAGCTCCGCCATATACATTGGCATACGGATTTGAAGCCGAAGTATCTATACCTCCTTTACCGTTCCAAAGCATACCGGGAACAAACAAAGTGCTATATAAACGCGGATCACGATTCTCAAAATGAGCAGGATTAGGCTTGCTGACATCCAAGCCACCCCCACCGTTCAGTTCGGCTATCTTCGTATCGGTAGTCGGTTTACCGTCTTTGCAATAATAAGCATCCGCCAAATCTATAGTACCATTCATTGCTTCCAGCGGAGTATTCCAATGCGCATTAAAAGCAGCACCTTCACTCATACCCGGTCCTTCATAACGGACTGCAAAAATGATTTCAGGAGAAGTTTCTCCACTTTGAGTAAACAGTTTGGCATAACTCGGATCAAGCGAGTATCCCAAACCTTGCACCTGCTTATAAGCAGCAATCGCGTCATCCCATTTTTCATTATACAAAGCCACACGCCCCAGTAAGGAAAGAGCAGCTCCTTTGGTGATATGTCCCCGTGAAGACGCGTTTTGCGGAAGTACTTCAGCCGCATCCTGCAAATCAGTCATAACATGAGCCACAATAGCCGCACGGTCCGTCTTTTCACATTCAGCCTCGTCAATGGTCAAAGGGGCGGTCAGGAAAGGAACATCCTGATACGTCATAGTCAAGTTTATATACATCAATGCACGTATGGTCTTTGCCTCAGCCTGATAAATCGCCTTTTGGGAAGCATCCATATCCACTCTATCAATATTAGCAATCAGCACATTACAACGGCTGATCACTTCATAGCAATCTTTCCAATAACTGCCAATGATAGAAGAACTTGGGGTATGAATTCCCATAGCCATATCATAACCTTCCATCCAGCCACTCCAATTAAAATGCCCGCCATTATCTGATATACAATCCATATATAAAGGGCCCAATGAATATTGGTCGGAATTATAAAGCTGATTGCTCTGCAAAGCATCATAACAAGATGCCAACGCCATCAAAGCATCATCCGGCGTCTGCCAAAATGTATTGGATGAAGATTCTGTCAATGAGTCCCTCTGCAAAAAGCTGTCAGAGCAAGAAGTCAGCAAAGCTCCTGACAACAGAGCCAGCCCTATAAAGTTATTAATTGATTTCATAGTTGTTGCTTTTAAAATTTAACGTTAACACCAAATGAATAAGTTCTTGTATTGGGATGTACATCATTACGGGAATCTGTACTCAGTTTTTCAGGATCATAATCGTCCAAGGAAGTGAAAGTAAGCAAATTAGTTCCTGCCAAATAGAGTCTGATACTCTGAACGCCCAACTTGGTCAAAAACTCTCTTTGCCTGAAAGTATATCCGATTTCCAAATTCTTCAGACGCAAATAATCACCTTTTGTCAACCAAAATGAAGAATAGTTATTATTAATAGTTCCTCCCAAACGAGGCATGCTTCCATTCGGATTACTTTCAGACCATCTGTCCAACCAACGGCTAGTCTTGTTTCCACCGTTGGAAATAGTAGTTTCATCCCAATTATAACGATATACACCTGCAATGCCTTGCCAGAATGTATTGACATCAAAATCTTTATAAGAGAATCCCAGATTGAAAGAATACTGCATTTTAGGGAACGGATTTCCGATAATAGTACGGTCAGCATCATTTATATTACCATTATTGTCTATATCTTCATACATGATATCACCTAATTGCGGTTCCTGGTTGTTTTGCATAATCTTCTGTCCGTTCGCATTTACACGGTCCAAATCTGCCTGGGTACGATAGATACCGATGGCTTTCAGCCCATAATAAGAGCCGATGGCTTCACCTTCACGATTGATCGTATTATCCTTAATGTCTTCTACCCCTTTCATATCAGTAATCTCATTTTTCACACCTGAAAGCGAGAAACCTGCCTGCCATGCCCAGTCACCTTTCTGATCGAAATAATTAGCAGCCAGTTCCCAACCCCGGTTACGAACCTTTCCCGCATTCTGATAAGGAGCATCCAAAGATCCCAGGAAAATACCCGGCATAGCGAGCTTCATCAAAATATCCGAGGTATTTTTCTCATACCAGTCAAAAGTGACATTGATCTTTCCACCCCAAAAAGCAGCATCAAAACCAAAGTCTGTAATAGTAGTTGTTTCCCATTTAATGTTCTCATTAGGTATCTTGGCAGTCTTCATACCAATCTGTTTGCTATCACCGAAATAGTAACTGCCACTAGCCGCCAATGTAGCCGCATAAGCATAGTTACCAATTTCCTGATTACCCAATTTACCCCAGCTACCACGCAATTTCAATGAGTGGAGGAACTTCACATTCTCCATAAATTTCTCATTTGTCATGATCCATGCACCCGAAAATGAAGGGAAGGTAGCATAACGATGTGCCTTGGGCATACGTGACGAACCATCGTGACGGACATTCATCTCTAACAGATAACGGCCTCCGTAATTATAATTCAAGCGTCCGAAGAATGACTGCAAGGAACTCTCTTCCGCTGATCCGGTCACATGGTCATTCATAGTACCTCCATCCATTTCATAAATATTATCGGTAGCGAATCCCTGCTTGGACGCCTCATTCTTGTCCCAACGGGTAGCCTGGATAGAATGGCCTGCCAACAGATTGAACGAATGTTTTCCTACAGAAAAATCATAGGTCAGAATATTTTCATTAATATAAGTCGTTTCCAGATAATGATAATCTGTCAGTTTATTGGTACCGACTGTGGTCAGCGCATTTCCTTCAGCATCGTATCTTATATTATTCTTCGGATTGAAAGTAGTCACATCGTTCATATAATATTTATAAGCCAGACTTGAACGGAACTTCAATCCTTTTATGATATCAATTTCACCAAAGAATTTACCATCAAAACGATAATGCTTGTTATCTTTATAGCCCATATTCAAAGCTTCAATCGGATTTTTGAATACGGATTGGGAAATATTGGGATTTCCATCCAAAAATCCATAATGTCCGTTAGAATAACGCACAGGAACAGTAGGACGGGTAAACCAAGTAAGGTAGCGCATCAAACCTTCACCGGTAACACTGGTAGTAGGCTCATCAATGTTCTGACGGCTTCCCGAAAGATTCAGACCTAATTTTACAATACCCAATTGTGCATCCAGATTGGAACGGAAATTAAAACGTTGATTGGCCGTTTCACGCAAGATACCATCCTGCTGGAAATACTGAGTGGAAATCATGTAATGTACCGCTTTACTACCACCGTTCACAGACAAATGGTGTTGGTGCATGGCTGCTGTACGAAACATTTCCTTAGCCCAATCGGTATTGGCAAAATGATCGGGGTCTGATCCGTTTTGCAACTTTTGTAACATTTCATCCGTGTATGCTTTGGAAGGCCAGCATTCGTTATACATCTTCGCCCATTCATAAGAATTCACATAATCGGGCAGCACGGTAGCTTCTTGCAAAGCGATACTACCGGAATATGTAATGGTAGGTTTCTGCTCACCGCCCCGTTTGGTAGTCACCAGAATAACCCCGTTGGCAGCACGTACACCATAAATAGAAGCCGAAGCCGCATCCTTCAATACGGAAACACTTTCAATATCATCTGCAGGGATTTCCGCAATCTGGCTTACCGAGCTTTCCACTCCATCGATCAAGACCATCGGATCATTGTGTTCAAAAGTTCCTACACCACGGATACGGATTTCGGGACTGTCATGACCGGCCTGGGCACCATTGTTGGTCAACATAACACCCGGCAAACGACCCTGAAGCATATTGGCAGTATTCGCTACCGGCATAGAAGCTACATCCTTGAAATTTACAGCAGCAACAGAACCCGTCAGATTTTCCTTCTTCTGCACGCCATAACCGACTACTACCACTTCGTCAATCATTTCCGTATCTTCCTTCAGATTTACATTCAGCACCGTATTGTCTTTCGAAATACGATATTCCTGATCGGAATATCCTATAAAAGAAATGACAATAGTAGAATTAGAAGCCACCGTGAGATTGAAATTACCATCCAAATCAGTCACCGTTCCATTGGTTGTTCCTTTTTCAACCACACTGGCACCGATGACCGGTTCGCCTGTGGCATCTTTTACAATACCGGAAACTTTAAACTTGTCTGCTTGCAGACTGGAAGCGCTCACATTCATCGCAGGGATGAAGAAGCAGAGACACAGCAATAGACTCAGTACCCGGAATGTACTGGTTTCTGTCAGAGTTTTCATATTCATAATACTTTTTTTAAAGGTCTAACAAATAAAGATAATTCGTTTTATTTGCCAGCAAAAGTAAGAGGAACAGAAAAGAAACAGGGAGAATTATTACCGGAAAAAGGCTGTTTATTCCCTATAGAGCCTATTTCCGGTAATAATCAGCCATCATACTTCATCATATACTCTGTAGGAGAAAGTCCGAATTTCTTCTTAAAGCAGGAACTGAAATATTTAGGGTCGTTGAAACCTACGGCATACGCCAAATCGGCTATACGGATTTTCTTTTTCTCGTCTATCAGCCGACAAGCCGCTTGCAAACGGACATTGCTGATAAATGCAGAGGGAGTAAGTCCGGTCAACAGTTTCAATTTATCTGCTAGTGTAGTCCGGGCCATACCCATCTCCGCCATAAACTGTGCATGTTCAAAATCACAATCACTCAAATGGGCATTCACACAATCCACCGCTTTCCGAATGAAAGCTTCGTCCATCGAGGTGTAATTTAATTCTTTGGCTTCAAAGACCAACTGCTTACGAAAATCCACCCCCATACGTTTGCGCCGTTTCAACAAGTTATCTATCTTGGCAAACAAGACAGAGAGGCGGAGCGGTTTACAGATATAACCATCGGCCCCAGACTCATACCCTTCCACATGGTCTTCATCACTAGTCTTGGCCGTTAACAAAATCAATGGAATATGGCAGGTCTCAAATTGAGTCTTCACCCGGCGGCACAATTCCATACCGTCCATTTCGGGCATCATAACATCGGAAACAATTAAATCCACTTCCTGTTTGGCAAGGATCTCCAAAGCTTCCGTTCCATTAGCGGACTTCAGAATATGGTATTTGCCATGCAACAGACGAACCATCAAAGCCAATAATTCCTCATTATCCTCCACTAACAAAATAGTCGATGCTGCCGGTTTCTCTTCCAACATATCAATCTCCGAGACATTCTCCATTTCATCTGCCGATAAAACAGCATAGTCCACATTTTCAGTATTCTCGTCTACCTCATCTTCAGCAAAAGCCTCACGTCCTATAGGAATTTCAACCACAAAAGTATTCCCTTCCTCCTTATCGCTAAATACCTGTATCGTTCCATGATGCAACAATACCAAATCTTTAGTCAGCGACAAACCGATACCCGTCCCTATGGTATGGAATTTACGATACTCCCCTTCATAGAATCTCTCGAACATATGATCCAATTTCTCTTTTGGAATCAACTCGCCGGGATTGTTCACACTCAATTTAAAAGTCCTCTTTTCCTCATCATGAGCCTGCGACACCACAATAGTTCCTCCTTCAGGAGTATATTTAGCGGCATTGGAAAGCAGATTGTACACCACTTTATCCAATTTATCCACATCAAAATATCCCGAATATTCTTCAGACAAATCAAATTGTATGGACAATTTCTGCTTTTTAACCAAAGGAGCGAAAGCCGACACTGATTTTTTCAAGAACATACTGACATTTCCATGCGAAACTTTTAGCCGCAACTTGCCATTCTCCACTTTCCTGAACTCTAAGATTTGCTGAATCAACCGGATTAACCGCACAGTATTATCAGCTATTACAGAACAAACCGACGAACTTGCCGGTACTTCTTGTTTCAGTTCATCCACCGAAGCCGATATAATAGAAAGCGGAGTCAGCAACTCATGAGTGATATTGGTAAAGAACTGTAATTTAGCATGATTGATTTCCTCCATTTTCTGCCGTTCTATCTTCCCCATCTCTATGGCCTGTTTCATCCGGATACGGTTTCTGACAATCCGATAAGTATACCATGCCAATGAAACGAACAACAAGACATAAAGGCAATAAGCCCACCACGATAACCAAGGCGGCGGAAGAATAGTTATACGCAGACATTTCATATCCGGAGACCAGATTCCATTCTGATTGGCTCCCTTTACACAAAAAGTATAAGTACCTGCCGGAAGATTGTTATAATAGGCAAACCGACGTCCAGCCTCAACGGACAACCATTCCTTGTCATATCCCTCCAACCGATATAAATAACGGTTCAACTCAGGATTGATATAGTTCAATATTGAAAAATCAAGACTGAAATTATTCTCCCGGTATCCTAATACAATTTTATCAATAAAATCAATAGCTCTGTTTGCAGCAATCCCCTCTCTGACGGAAAGAGGATAGGTACGTACCGATACATTATGTACCTTTATATCTGTAATTACTACCGGAGAATAGGCAGTATCCTGAACTATTTTATCAGGATAAAAACTGTTCAATCCACGGAATCCTCCGAAGAAAAGTTTCCCATCCGCACCCTTGAAGCAAGAATTCCGGTTAAACATATGGTCTTGCAAACCATCATCTACCGTATAGGTATGTATTTTCGGTGCAGCACCGTCCAAAGGTATATCAATGTGATACATTTCCGCATTGGTAGTAAGCCATAAAGTATGCTCATCATCCTCCAGCATGCTGAAAACAACATCTCCATTCCGGAAATAATCATTCAAGACTGAAACAAAACGATCATTCTTCCGGTCATACAAATCGAGTCCGTTACCATTCGACCCCACCCATACTCTGTTGTATCCATCCACACAAACACTCATCGCCCCGACAGTGGATAATGTACCATCCGAAGGCGTATAAAACTTAACCTTATATGTTTCTCCGGATGTATCTATCCGCCATACCCCTTCATTACTAGTCGCTATCCAGATAAAGCCATCTTGATCTTCCGCCATTTTGAAAATAGAAATTTGGGGCAATGCCTGATTTGTCAAAGTCACCAGTTCATTCAAAGAATGAAGTCTTGATTCCGTATCCAAGATAAACACTCCCGAACGTGTCCCCAACCACAGATTCCCTTTCGAATCTTCCAACAAAGAATAAATACAAATATCACTCAGCTCCGGATTGGTAACGGTATTTATCACGTGTGCTTTCCCGGCTTTGACATTATAGAACCACACTCCGTCATCCCAAGTGGCAAAACACAATTCATTTGTCCTTTTACGATAAATAATATCATTGACCGTCGATGTATATCCCATATTCTTCAATACAGGATGAGAGCGGTAAGGAACAATGGTATGCTGTTTCATATCATAAAATACCAGACCGAATCCCATGATTCCCATCCACAGATTCCCATTATCCTCCTGATAGACACTGCGGACAGAGCTGGTAGGGCAATGCTCACGCAAAGCCTCCAAAGAATCATAATTAAACCGGAACTTATTTGTATTTACAGTACAAACACCTCCTCCCAACATACCCAGCCACATCAGCCCGTCTTTACTGCACAACAGAGAGTTCACCTCATTAAAAGGTAAATCTCCTTGAAGGTTACCCGGAACAATATTGGTAAAATTCCCGTCTCCCGATTCATCTTCCAAAATACTGACCCCACTGCGTGAACCGATCCAGAGCTTCCCGGAATTTTTATCCTGAGCAATGGCGTAGATAATATTATCCAACAGAGAATGAGAATTTCCCTTGATGTTCCGGAATGTTTTAAATGAGAAATGTTCCGAATCATACGGATTAATGAGTTTCACCAGTCCATACCGCCAGGTACCGATCCAAATATTCCCGGCTTCATCCTGAAATATGACATGCGCCGAATTACCAGGGTTAATCCCGTCGTAAGTATAATACAATTCCTCTTGAGGACTATAACGCAGCAGCCCCTGTTCCCAAGTACCAATCCATATTTGACCTTTCCGGTCTTCGACAACAGACTTTATATCCATGTTTTTTTCACAATCGAAAGTACGGCTGCCGGCTTTTCTGCGAAACAATCCCTTGTTGCTTCCCACCCATAAATCTCCGTTACTTGCATAAAGGATACTTTCTACATTGCTTACCTGTAACAAAGGACTGATTATTTTCTCTATCTCATCCGTTTCTTTATGCAACACGTATAATCCATTGTGCGTACCTATCCACAAATTATTCTCCTTGTCTTCGGCCACCATATTCACAAAACTATCAATGGAACGTCCATGATTCACTCCATCGGGTTTATATACAACAATAGAATAACCATCGTAACGCAAGAGACCATTGTAGGTCGAAATCCATATATACCCCTGGCTATCCTGAAATAACTTCCTGACTTCATTGGTAGGGAAGTTCACCGAAGTGGAAATGGATTTAAAATGATAAGTATTCACCTTATTATCAGCCCAAAGCAAAACAGGAAAAACAAAAAGATATATTACTCCAAGAATATATTCGCAGTTACGGTGTGCCAAGTGCATAGATTCAACTTTAAGATTTGATGCAATATTCGCAAAAAAAAGCATTTTAAGCAAATATTCCATAAGATTTGTTCTAAATTTCCCCCATTTGCATACATAAGAAACTAAAATTATACCTCCAGAAACACTTAGAACAAAAAGGTTAGAGGCTGTTAAGATAAAAAATTGTATATTTGCCGATAAGTGTGACCTAATTTTAAAACAGAGAAACATGCATTACAACGACCAAGGCGCTGATTTTAAATACCTAATTGTCAATGAGCGTGACAAGCGTTTCGGCTTGTCGGTGACTACCGTCGGATTCCAGGCTATCAGGGCCGGAAGCGTTTATCCACCACGCAACCACCCGGACGCCTATTATTTCACAGCCCAGAAAGGACGTGTGCTGCATGAATATCAGTTGGTATATATCACTAAAGGACGAGGAACTTTCGCCAGCGACACAACCCCGTCTGTTGACATATCCAAAGGGCAGATACTTTTCCTGTTTCCCGGACAGTGGCATACCTATGCGCCGCTGCAAAAGACAGGATGGAACGAATATTACATCGGTTTTGAAGGCCCGATTATAGACAATCTGGTAAAAAACAGCTTTATCTCAAAAGAAAGCCAGATTCTGGATATCGGTATCAATGAAGAACTGGCCAGTCTTTTTGCCCGTGCACTGGAAGTAGCGGAAGCAGACAAGACCGCAGCGCAACAATATTTGTCCGGCATCGTTTTACACATTATGGGAGCCGTACTTGCTATCTCGCAGAACAAACGCTATGAGGTGGACAATGCGGCACAAAAAATAGAAAGTGCCAAAATCATCATGCACGAAAATGTGTACAAGGATATAGACCCGGAAGAACTGGCCATGAAATTGGGAATCAGTTATTCCTGGTTCCGCAAAGTATTCAAAGAATACACCGGTTATGCGCCCGCCAAGTATTTCCAAGAGCTGAAACTGCGCAAAGCGAAGCAGCTGTTGATTGAAAGTTCCATGTCAGTGAAAGAGATATGTTATGAATTGAATTATACCTCTACTGAACACTTTTTCTCGGTATTTAAAAAGCGTACCAATTTCACCCCTACCGAATATCGTAACTTCGGACGGGGCGGAAAAGAAAAAGAGAATGAAAACGAATAAAGAAAAAATGAGAAAAATAACCATCAATCTGGCTGCTGTGGCAGCCTTTTGCATTGTAGTTGCATCACCGGCCTTAGTAAGCAGCAGTTGCGCTACTCCAAAAACGGAGCAGGAAGATACCACTATCATACGGGAAGATTCAGGTATTACGGCATTGAAATACAGTAGTCCCGAAGTTCCCGCCAGTATTGAGTTCTGTGGCAAAACCATTGATTTGAGCCGCTTTGACCGCCACGAGCGTATGGACCGTGAACTATTGGCATTCACCTATATGCACAGTACTTCCTTGCAAATGCTGAAAAAAGCCAACCGCTATTTCCCCATTGTAGAACCCATACTGAAAGAAAACGGAATACCTGATGATTTTAAGTACCTGATGGTAATAGAAAGTAATATGAATCCCACCGCCCGTTCTTCTGCCGGAGCTGCCGGACTATGGCAATTCATGCAAGGTACGGGACGGGATTACGGATTGGAGGTAAACAACAATGTGGACGAGCGTTACCATATTGAGAAAGCGACCCGTGCCGCCTGCCGCTATCTGAAAGACGCGTATGCAAAATATAAGGACTGGGTGGCTGTCGCCGCCTCTTACAATGCCGGTCAGGCACGCATTGCCAGCCAACTGGCCAAACAGGATGTGGACGACTCGTTGGATTTGCAACTGGTAGAAGAGACTGCCCGGTATGTGTACCGCATTCTTGCCGCCAAACAATTATTCAATGCCCCCACTACTTTCGGTTTCCGCCTGCGTGCATCGGATTTGTATCCGCCTATTCCTTATACGGAAATCACTGTGACGAAAGGAATTGCAGACTTGGCACGTTTCGCACGCAGCAAAGGAATCAATCTGGCCATATTAAAGAATATGAATCCCTGGTTACGGGAAACATCCTTGTCCAACCACAGCGGGCGGACTTACGTGATAAAAATCCCTACCAAAGAAGGAATGACTTATGATCCGAAAAAGACGGTGGCGCATGATAAGCGATGGGTGATAGAATAACTTTCTATCATACAGCATTCCATAATCAATTTACCAGTTTTCCTCCACAGTATTTACAATAAGCAGCCCCGTCCTCATGTCCGTCCTTACCACAATGCGGACATTTCAGGGCCACCCTGCGTCTATGTTCCTGGATCATAGACGCAGAAACAATTCCTGTGGGGACTGCAATGATGGTATAGCCCAGTAACATTACAATGGCCGAAAGGAAGCGCCCTAGCGGAGTTTCCGGAGTGATATCCCCATAACCTACCGTCGTCATCGTCACTATCGCCCAATAAATACTATTCGGAATATTATTGAAAGAAGTGCCCGGCCGCTGTCCCTCAATCATATACATCAATGTACCGATCGAAGTCACCAATATCAGTACAAACAAGAAAAAAACAATAATCTTCCGACTGCTGAACACCAAGGAACGCAACAAGAAATTACCTTCATTCAGATAATTGAAAAGTTTAAAGATACGGAACACACGAATCAACCGGAAAGTGCGGATCACCAGCAGATAACGTGCCGTGCCGAAAAGCCAGCCTATATATAGAGGTAAGGTAGCCAGCAAA
This sequence comes from Phocaeicola sp. RTP21359st1_B8_RTP21360_211022, assembly GCF_040911965.1. Lineage (NCBI taxonomy): Bacteria > Pseudomonadati > Bacteroidota > Bacteroidia > Bacteroidales > Bacteroidaceae > Phocaeicola > Phocaeicola sp. RTP21359st1_B8_RTP21360_211022. The sequence goes on along the minus strand of NZ_JBDFXP010000020.1, from coordinate 42,386 downwards.
TCCACTATACCGAAAAAACTCAGAGCATACTTCCGCGGTTGGGGAGAACAATAAAGCCTCAACATATACTCTAACGTAAAAAAGAAAGTAAAAACATACTCCGACACCCGCAGATAAGGCCCGATAACGGTATCCCAACTCTTGATACTCTCGGCAATAACCACCAGAATACTCAAGACAATGAACCCTATCAACGCCACATCGAATAACTTTCCCATCGGTGTGTCGCTTTCAAAAATAATCACATATATTTTATGCTTTAATTTCTCATCATGCAGTAAATTCTGCCATTTATTCCAAATACGCCTCAGAAATGCCATAATTTTTTAGGATAGAACACAAATCATTCACAATTATAACAAATATTGCCCGATTTATGTCCCATCGGTAACTATTATTTTCACTATATTTGCACAAAACCAATAAAATAATAGCATGAAGAAACAACTTATGACAGGTCTGTTCACAGTCCTCGCCCTTACAGCAGGCGCACAGACCTTCCAAGAATGGCGCAACCCGGAAATAAATGCGGTAAACCGTGCGCCGATGCACACGAACTACTTTGCTTTTGAGAATGCAGATGCAGCTAAGAAAGCAGACAAAAAACAATCAACTAACTACATGACTTTGAACGGAACCTGGAAGTTCAACTGGGTAAAGGATGCAGACTCCCGTCCGACTGATTTCTGGAAAACCGGCTTCAACGACAAAGGCTGGGATGACCTGCAAGTTCCCGCCGTATGGGAGCTGAACGGATACGGTGATCCTATTTATGTGAACGTAGGCTATGCCTGGCGTAACCAGTTCCAGAACAACCCTCCCGAAGTGCCGACAGAGAATAACCATGTAGGTTCTTACCGCCGTGAAATTGTAGTTCCCGCCTCATGGAAGGGAAAAGATATTATCGCCCATTTCGGTTCGGTTACCTCCAATATGTATTTGTGGGTAAACGGACGTTATGTAGGCTACAGCGAGGACAGCAAACTGGAAGCCGAATTTGACCTGACTCCATATTTAAAACCGGGTCAGAAAAACCTGATCGCCTTCCAAGTATTCCGCTGGTGCGACGGTACCTATCTGGAAGATCAGGATTTCTTCCGGTATAGCGGCGTGGGACGTGACTGCTATCTATATGCCCGCAACAAAAAACGCATTCAAGATATCCGTGTAACTCCCGACTTGGACGCAGCTTACCAAAACGGCAGCCTGGCTGTCAATCTGGATTTGAAAAGCAGTGGTAAAGTCGATTTGGAACTGGTAGATGCACAAGGCAAGCAAGTGGCAACCGCTACCGCCAACAAATCCGGTCTGGTGACCATGAACGTAGAGAACCCCAAAAAGTGGAGTGCCGAAACACCTTATTTATATACCTTGCGTGCCAGCATGCAGGGCAGCAATGAAGTGATTCCTGTCAAAGTAGGTTTCCGCAAGATTGAATTGAAAGGTGACCAGATCTTGGTTAACGGTAAGGCAGTCCTGTTCAAGGGAGCCGACCGCCACGAAATGGATCCGGACGGAGGCTATGTAGTATCTCCCGAACGTATGCTACAGGATATCCAGATAATGAAGCAATTCAACCTGAACGCTGTACGTACCTGCCACTACCCGGATGACAACTTATGGTACGATTTATGTGACCAATATGGTATTTACGTCGTGGCCGAAGCCAATATAGAATCTCACGGTATGGGCTACGGCGACAAGACGCTGGCCAAGAACCCCTCTTATAAGAAAGCCCATCTGGAACGTAACCAGCGCAATGTACAACGCGGATTCAACCATCCGAGCATCATCTTCTGGTCATTGGGTAATGAAGCCGGTGACGGCCCCAACTTCGAACAATGCTATAAATGGATTAAAGCAGAAGACCCCAGCCGTGCCTGCCAATATGAACAAGCACGCCAGAAAGAACATACCGATATCTTCTGTCCGATGTACTATGATTATAACGGCATGGAAAAATATGGTCAACGTACCGATGCTACCAAACCATTGATTCAGTGTGAATATGCCCATGCAATGGGTAACTCGCAGGGTGGTTTCAAAGAATATTGGGATTTGATCCGTAAATATCCGAATCTGCAAGGTGGATTTATCTGGGATTTCGTTGACCAGTCCTGCCGCTGGAAAGGAAAAGACGGCGTGATGATCTATGCTTACGGAGGAGATTTCAACCGTTTTGACGCTTCTGACAATAACTTCTGTGACAATGGTTTGATCAGCCCCGACCGTGTTCCTAATCCGCACATGTATGAAGTAGGTCACTTTTACCAAAATATCTGGACTACTCCCGCCGATTTAAGCAAAGGGGAAGTAAATGTATTCAATGAGAACTTCTTCCGTGATCTGTCCGCCTACTATATGGAATGGCAAGTACTGAAAGATGGAAAAGTAATCCGCACCGGACGCGTGGATGATTTAAAAGTCGCTCCTCAGGAAACAGCCAAGATTACGTTGAATATCGGCAAGACCTGCACCTGCAAGGAATGGTTGCTGAACGTTTCCTACAAACTGAAAAACCGCGAAGGTTTGCTGCCCGCAGGTTTCACCGTCGCCAAGAATCAGTTGACACTGAATGATTACAAAGCACCGTCTATGGATTTGAAGAACGTGGAAACGACCAATGTAGCCACCGTTGTTCCGCAAATCATCGACAACCAATATCATTATCTGATCGTAAAAGGCAATAACTTCGTAGCCGAGTTCAACAAACAGAACGGTTACTTAAGCAAATATGCAGTGGACGGAACGGAAATGCTGAAAGAAGGCGCAGCCCTGACCCCTAACTTCTGGCGTGCCCCGACAGACAATGATATGGGAGCCGGCCTGCAAAACAGATATGCCGCATGGAAAAACCCGGGATTGAAACTGGTTTCCTTGAATTCCAAAACAGAAAATGACCAGATAGTAGTGAATGCGGAATATGACATGAAGAATGTTTCCGCCAAATTATATCTGACTTATGTCATCAACAACGAAGGAGCCATCAAAGTGACCCAAAAGATGACAGCCGACAAGAATGCCAAAGTATCTCCGATGTTCCGCTTCGGTATGCAAATGCAGATGCCTAAATGTTTTGAAACCGTAGAATATTATGGTCGTGGTCCGGTAGAAAACTACAGTGACCGCAACCACAGCACAGACTTGGGTATTTATCGCCAGAGTGTGGATGAACAATTCTACTCCTATATCCGTCCGCAGGAAACAGGAACCAAGACCGATATCCGCTGGTGGAAGCAACTGAATGCCGGCGGTAACGGACTGAAGGTAGTAGGTGATGCTCCATTCTCTGCATCCGCTTTGCATTATACCATCTGTTCACTGGATGATGACGAACAAAAAGACCAGCGTCACTCGCCCGAAGTACAGAAAGCAGACCTGACCAACCTGATCATCGACAAGGCTCAGATGGGGTTGGGTTGTGTAAACAGCTGGGGAGCTCTGCCGTTGCCTCAATATATGTTGCCCTACGGTGATTATGAATTTACTTTCATCCTGACTCCGGTAAAACATAGCGTCGAGATAGAATAAAACACAGGTTAAACAATAAAAACAAGGTGGCTGAATTTGTTTTCAGCCACCTTGTTTTTATTCCCTCTGTTCTTCATAGCTACTGCCATCTACAATTTTCATAAAACAAGTATCACACAAGTATCTGCCCCAACCATCTCTTCAAAACACATTTTCCACCTTTTTTCCTTCAAATTCTTCATACGCGGGCAAGACTTTGAACCTCAAGCCATTACAATGAACCATTCTTATTCCAATCCTTCATAAATTCTTCATAAAGTTATATCCGTTCCCTTCGCATGAACCAACCACGGGAATCCATTCCGACAACCCATCGAATCTTTTTCCTTATTTTACCGTACCCGATTACAAACCTCGGTTGTATTACTCATAAAGAACAATTAAACACTAGTAAAATGAGACCAGACGGCTATTTGAAAACAGCGTGGATCATGACCGTATTATTCAGCATCATCCTTCCGCTTCATTCACAAACACCCCGGCAATTCTCTATAGAATTAAAGGACAAACCACTTCCCGCCGCCCTTAAACTAATCGAAAAGGAAGGCGGAAAGAATATTATCTTCTCCTATAACGAAACAGAAAGCTACCGGGTTACAGCCTCCATCCGGCAAAAGACCGAACTTGAAGCCATCGGCACTGTCCTGAACGGCATTCCTTTCATTTGTAAAGAACGGGAAGAATACTTCGCCATACAGAAAAAGGGAAGAGACATACGCATTACCGAAATACGAGGACAAGTAACCAATGAAAAGAATGAACCGCTGCCCTACTCCAATGTACTCTTATTGACTCCCGGCGACTCCACCTTTGTAAACGGATGTGTCACCCGTGAAGACGGAAGTTTCCTGATGATAGCGGAAGAAGGGATACCTTACTTGATACGGGTTTCTTATATAGGCTATAAGACGGAAGTGCAACCTTGCCACCCTACTCTTACGTTTCACCTGCTTCCCGACACCCAACTGATGCAGGAAGTAACCATCAGCGCCCGACGCCCCATGATAGAAGTGGGTCCCAACGGACTAAAAGCCAACGTGGCAGGAACTTCCCTAGCCCGAATGGGGTCTGCCGCAGAAATGTTGCCCCATCTTCCTTTCGTCACCGGCCATAACGGCGAATACAATGTAATGGGATGCGGTTCTCCTGTAATCTATATAAATAATAAGAAAGTACGTGACATGACAGAACTGGACCGTATCCGGGCCAACGAAATCTTATCCGCAGAAGTCATCACCACTCCCGGAGCCGAATATGCCTCGGACGTAGCAGCCGTCATCCGCCTCCGCACCATCCGCCGGCGCGGACAAGGGTTGAGCGGCCACTTCAATACGACTTATTCACAAGGACATTCCGCCAACGCCAACGAATATATGGCATTAAATTATCGCACCGGCGGTCTGGATCTCTTTGTAAAGGGATATATGGCACAGCAAAACTCGTATGGAAAAACCACAAATATGAACCGCATCAAGGGTTCCGCCATTTGGCAAACCAACAAAAATGATGTGCAGACCCATAAGAGCCAACGTTTTTCCGGTGAGCTGGGATTCAATTATGAACCGGATGAACACCATTCTTTCGGTCTGCGCTATATGCCCGAAACCGGAATAGGGAATGCAGACAGAAATTCATCCGGTAAAACCGTCACCAGACGTAACGATGAAGAAACCGACCGGATAAACTTTACTACAGCAGAACAAATACATACAGGTTGGGATCACGCGGCAAACGCCTACTACGCAGGAGAACTGGGCAAATGGAATATTGACTTCAACGCCGATTACCTGTTCAAACGCTCGCATTCCGACCAGAACGCCATGAATAATGACGATGCAACCGTGCAAGCAGACAGTCGTATGCGCAGCTCCCTCTATGCCGCCAAGCTGGTAGTCAGTGCCCCTTTATGGAACGGACGTTTTTCATTCGGTACGGAAGAAACTTTTACCAACCGCCATGATATCTTTACCCAAAACGGTTTCTCTGCTGATGCCGACGACCACATCAAACAATCCGTATATGCCGCATTTGCTGACTATTCAAGATCCATCCGCCATTGGAAACTGAATATGGGAATACGTTATGAACATCAACAAACAGATTATTATGAAAAAGGGATAAGGATAGATGCACAAAGCCCTACCTATAATGATATTATTCCTGTATTGGCCGCCAGTTGGTCACACAATGGCAAAAGTTTCAGCCTCTCTTACCGGTTACGTAAAAATAACCCCGATTATAGCCTATTGACCAATTCCATCCGCTATCGCAGCAAATATGAGTATTCTCAAGGAAACCCTTTGCTGAAAACCCAAAAGACGCATCGCTTTTCGGCCGGCGCCTCTTGGAATTGGCTCTATTTCTCAGCCTATTTCAGCCGTATTCTCAATATGTATACCAATATAATTATGCCCTACAAGGAAGATACACATCCGGGCGTCCTCTTATTTGCCACACAGACCATTCCTACAACCCATAATTACGGCATTAGTTTCAACGCCTCTCCCAAACTGGGGTGTTGGGAACCACAACTCAATGTGAATATGGCTTTTTTGGACATGAATGCGAATAAAATAGGAATCACCGAACACCGGAACCAACCCCGTTTCTATATCAGTCTGGACAACAACTTCAACCTTCCCAAAGGCTGGTTCTTCAATATGGAAGGATATCTCTCCACCGCTTCCCGGCAAGGATTTTTTGTAACGCGCACGGAAGGACAAATCAATGCACGCCTTTCCAAATCCTTTTTAAAAGAGACACTCACCATAACATTCACCGCCAATGATATTCTTAGAACAGGGTATTTCCATTTTGATTTATACGGCATAGATGCCTATATGGAAAATCGGATTTACCGGGATTTCCAACGCTTCGGCCTCCAAGTATCCTATAAATTCAATGCCACCAAGAGCAAATATAAAGGAACCGGAGCCGGACAAAGCGAAAAGAATCGTCTGTAACCCCAGCGGAGAAAAGGAAATTTCCGTACCTTTGTTCACGGAAGACAAGGAAACATGCAGATTTTATTCAGGAGAAGAAACCATAAAGAAGAGCACTTCGAACGACTGTTCGCAGAAATGTACCCACGCCTCGTCCGCTTTGCTACCACCCTGATGAGCAATACGGAAGAAGCCAAGGACATAGTAAGCGAAACCATGGAACAAGCCTGGAAGGAGTTCGACCAACTAAAGGAAAACACCCGTAGCGCCTGGCTCTATGCCACCGTGCGTAACGGATGCCTCAACCGCTTGAAGCATTTGAATGTGGAACAGCAACACATAGACCGCCTCATCGAAGCCACCCGTGCGGAAATGAATCAGGGTTACCGCGCACACGAGGCACTGTTGCAGCAAGCGGAAAACATAGCCCGCAGTTTGCCCGAACCGACTTGCACCATCTTGCGAAGCTGCTATTGGGAGAAAAAAACATATCAACAGGTAGCCGACGAATTGGGAATCAGCCCCGACACCGTGAAAAAACATATATCAAAAGCATTGCGGACTCTGCGCGAAGCGATACTGAAAAAGGAGGATAAACAATGAAAAAGGAGTTTTCAACAAATGACCACATCCATCCGGACAACGGAAAGAATCCCCATAACCAAGACTCCCCCAAAAACGGAACTTGGAATGACCATCAATTGGAACAACTCTTTGGTGAAGCATTGGGGGATATTCCCACCGCAGACGAAACCCGGAAAGCCTGGCAGACATTCATCCGTCGTCACCGTATCAGACACCAATCTATCCGACGAATAACGATACCAGGTATAGCCGCCGCTGTCATCGCCTTGGTACTTGTATTCCAGCCTTTACTGCAACCTGAGCCGCAGGAAGTGGAAGTCTTCACTTCACTGGAAGTTCCTGAGGAAATTACTTTTCGGGAAGAAGGGAAAAGGATAATTGTAAGCACCCCGCCCGCTACCATTACCTCCGTTCAATTAAGCGACGGAAGCAAGGTATTGCTCAGCGCAAACAGCCGTCTGGAGTATCTAAAGGAGTTTACAGATACCATTCGCAGTGTCAAACTAAGCGGAGAGGCCCGTTTTGAAGTAGCCAAAGACGCTTCCCGCCCCTTTATAGTATGCACCGAGCAACTACAAACACGAGTACTGGGAACGGTGTTCGATGTGAAAGCCTATCCCCGTTACTCGCCGGATGTCATCCTCTATCAAGGACGAGTGAATGTAAGTCATACCAAGCGCAATCAAAGTAAGGAAATGCACCCGGGGGAACAAATATCCTTGGATAAACAAGGAAAACTCCAATTGAAAAGAGTTGATACGGAGAAGAGAAAAGGATGGGCGGAGAATGAATTTTCTTTTGACAATACCGACTTGAGGCAAGTCATGCAAGATATAGGTTCATGGTATAACATCAGCATCGTATTCCGTTCACGTCCGTTACTGGACGAACGCATCTATTTCCATATCAACCGCCAACTCCCGGTGAATACCGTACTGGACGCCCTAAATGATTTGAAAATCGCACAGTTCACCATGAAAGAAGGAAAAATAATAGTGGAAACACCACAAGACAAGAAACGATAACATCAATGGGAGTTCAATAAACAAGCCTGTATTTTCACCTGGAGATTAACATATCAGCGTTCTTTTCATCTTCAGGTGAGAACCATTCGGTTTATCCCCCCTGTGCTAAAGAACTGACAGCACTATCTCTCTTTCCAGTTCCCTCGTGTGAAATCGGGAATCTCCACCGGTACACTGCCCTGCCGCACGGAACGCTCGCTCAGTTCCGTAATGCAGGACCATTCGGCGGCATCATACACATCCTGATCCAACGGCAAACCGTTCCTCAAACAATGAATAAGCCGATAGTCCATGATATAATTCATTTCATTCGGCATATTCTTCCGCCGCGCCTCCTCGCCGATAACTGCCGTAAAAGGATGTTTATACTGCTCCATCATCCGCTCAAACTGCTCACCGGACAAAGGTTCCTTGCCATATTCATCGAGCAGAAGACAGGGAACAGGATATTTCTGCATGAATCCCTTCGTGCCGCACACCGTCTGATGGCGGCTGTACGGGCGAGGAGTGGTCACATCATATTGCAACAAGATAGTTCTTCCTTTTGCAGTATGAATCAGCGTGGTATTCACATCCCCCATCTCATAACTCTGCGCCGCTTCTTCGGAGGATGCGCCAAACACCTGTCCGGCATAAGCAGACAGACCGGCCTGACGCGAGGACATGGAAACCAGATATTCCATACGGTCTCCCCGATGAATATTCATCCATTGGCAGACAGGACCCAAGCCGTGAGTAGGATAAGGATTCCCCGTATGCTGCTGGCTGTAAAGCTTTATCCAGTGATTGTGATACCCACCCGCTTTTTCGTCTGCAAAATAATGCTTGCGCAAGTCATGGATGTATGATCCCTCGGCATGAGTGATTTCGCCCAACACCCCCTGCTGCACCATGTTCAATGTAGTCAGGGCAAATGCATCGTAACAACAGTTCTCCAGCATCATGCAGTGACGGCGGGTTTCTTCGGCTGTATCCACCAAACGCCAGCAATCGGCCACACTCATGGCGGCAGGAACCTCCAACGCCACGTGACGGCCCTGCTGCAAGGCATAAACGGCAATATCAGTATGAGTCAGCCAGTCCGTACAAATATAAATGAGGTCTATCTCCTTGCATTCGCACATCTTGCGCCACATCCCTTCTTCCGAATAGTTCTCGGCTTCGGGACGGCCGAACTCCCGTAAGATATGCTCTGCACGCTCTATATTCTCTTTCCGCAAATCACAAAGTGCTTTCACCTCAATGCCTTCCAGGTGCATATATCTCTCAAGTGCAAGAATGCCCCTGTTTCCTAATCCGACAAAACCGATCCGAACTACGGGGATGGCAGGGCAGGTTAAATTAAGTACGTTGGGTCGTTTCATGGACTGCTTTATTTTTCCGGCAAAGATAAAGAGAAAAATCGAGAGGCGGAGGACTGCCTGTGAATAATTTGCCGGTATACCGGTCTGATGTCTTTCCGTATCGGAACCTAACCTCTTTCAACAGCAAACATAAGCCTTTTTCTCCATACAACTAAGGTCTTTATTCCTATTATCTTCTATAGTCTGCCGGTGCAGACTGTACAGTCCACTGTAGCAGACCGTACAGTCCATTACGGCAGACTCTACAGTCCATTGCAATGGACTGTAGAAGGTTTCAGTATAAAAGCCCTTAATCATCCGGAAGAAAACGCTTAGCCAAAGAGAAGACAGCACTTAAAAGCCGCTTTATAACCAGACAGTTCCCTTTCCCGGAAAAAGACAAAGAGGATGTGTCCGGGCCGAAGTGACAGCCACAGGACACATCCTCTGTTTTCGAATGAGAACAGCACAAACGGTGCTTAAATAATAGAAGTACGTTTGGTAAATTCTATAATTTCGGGAATATAACCGAATGCAAGACCGGTCACCGTGTCGGCACAACCATAATAAACGGCCACCCGTCCCGTTGCCGGATCATGCAAAGCCGCACAAGGGAAGCATACATTGGGCACATCACCCATGCATTCGTAAGGTTCACGCGGAGAGATAAGATAAGGTCCCGAACGGAATTTCACCTTCCAGGGCTCGTCCAAGTCAAGCAATGCCGATCCAAAGGCATAGACATAACCGTTGCAGGAGCGAAGCACACCGTGATAGAACAGCAACCAGCCCTCACTGGTTTCGATGGGAATGGGGCCGGCGCCAATCTTCAGGCACTGCCATGCACTTACTTCAAAAGGCGCGGGTGACATGACGTGACGATGGTGTCCCCAAAACTCCAAGTCGGGCGACTCGCTATAATAAATATCTCCGAAAGGAGTATGCCCGTTGTCACTGGGACGGCTCAACATGGCAAACTTACCATTGATCTTGCGGGGAAACAGCACGCCATTACGGTTGAAAGGCAGGAAAGCATTCTCCACCTGATGGAATGTCTTGAAATCCGTAGTCCATGCCACGCCGATGGTGGGCTGGCCCTTATATCCGTTACACCAGGTCACATAGTAACGGTCGTCGATAAAGCAGACACGCGGGTCATAACCGTACACCCATTCACCAATCTCAGGAATATCACACTGGAACTGCAACTTCTCCGGATTGATGTCCCAATGAACGGCGTCCTTGCTGAATCCCACATGGAGCGCCATCCGGCGGTTTGTATCATCACAACGGAACACTCCGGCATACCCTTCGCCGAAAGGTACTACCGCACTATTGAATATACTATTGGATGTAGGCAGCAAATCACGGGGAATGATGGGATTCGCGCTACATCTCCACATTACATTTTTACAACCTTCGGGACGTTCCTCCCACGGCATACCGGGCAACGGATTGCCCGCAATCTTCAATTCACTCATATTCTCTTTTTTGTTAGGTTAATAGTTTTTCTCTATTTCTTGTCTTCGTGCGTGAAGGGTACAAACCAAGTCATCAGGAATGCCGGAATGGCAGCCACCAGCACAAAGATGAAAAACAGTTTATAGCCCAGCCAGTCGCTGACATATCCGGACATCATACCGGGCAGCATGACACCCAGGTTCATGATACCCGATGCAAAAGCATAATGCGCCATCTGATGAGGGCCGGCAGCCACCTGTTGCATCATGAACAAGGTAAGCCCCACAAAGCCGAAGCCATATCCGAAATACTCCAGCACAATGGCTCCGCCGATAAGAGGCGCACTCTGCGGTTGGAAAATGGCAAGCAGCGTGTAAGCCATAAAAGGCAGATTGAATACACAACACAAGGAGAACAAAGTCTTTTTCAATCCACGTGCGGAAATATAATATCCGCCCAGCAATGAACCGAGTACGAAAGCTGCCGCTCCGAAGGTTCCGTAATAAATGCCAATCTCCTGTTCTGTCAATCCCAAACCGCCCACATCACGACCGGCTTTCAGGAACAAAGGTACAATTTTCATCACAAACCCTTCGGCAAAACGATATAAAATAATAAAGCAGATGTAATAAACGATATGCTTTTTAGTAAAGAAGTTCCGGATGACATTCCATAACTCGGCCATACTCTGCGAAAAAGAGGTGACCGAATGGGCATGCTTGCCCGAAGGCAGCATACGGGTATGATAAAGTCCCAAAGCGAACATCACTCCTCCGAGGACAATCATAATGACCGTCCAGGAATAGAGTACCGCATCTTCGGCAGGACCTTCGTATTCATCTTTCAAGAAACCGGCCAGATAAACCAGCAGACCTGTACCGATAATCTTGGCTACGTTATAAAAAGCACCTTGCCAACCTATATACTTAGCCTGTTCCTGTGCATTCAACTCGTCCATATATACCCCGTCACAGGCCACATCGTGCGTTGCCCCGCTAAAGGCGACAATGGCGAACAAGGCGATAGTGATTGCAAAAAAGGACGGAAGATGAAGCGACAAGGCAATCAACCCGAAAGTGACTCCCGACACCATCTGGGTGAGGACGACAAAGAATTTCTTGGTACGGTACATTTCGAGTAGCGGGCTCCAAAGGGGTTTCAATGTCCAGGGAAGCATGATAAGGGAGGTCCAGAAGGCTATTTTCGCATCACTGACTCCCAGACCTTTGTACATCAGTACAGCTACCATATTGAGGACAACAAAAGGGAGCCCCATACCAAAATAAGCGGTGGGAACCCAAAAAATAGGACTACGGCGTCTGGCCGGAGTTGGGGTTTCGGTTGTTTTCATTTATATCTAAGTATTAAGGTTGTTGAATTCGGCTATAACCGAAGATAACTTCATCCCCTTTCAGAAGGAGATGAAGTTACCTTTCGGAATCTATAAACGCAATAGGACGAAGCATTTGGTAAATCAGTCAGTTATAGGAATAAAGCTCACCGCTTGTCCACCACCTTTTGCCATGACTACAGACAAGGTATCGGCTGCTGTCACCTCTTTGTCCTTAATCTGATACGAAGTAGGATTCGTTTTCCAGTCGGCATCTTCTCCATCAGCATAAATCACGGCATGGTATTTTTTATCTTTCTCCAGGAAATCCAATGGAATGGTGAGTGTACGCGACTCTTCATTCGTGGTGGCTCCCAGGAAATATTTATCTTTCGCTTTCCGCACCACAGCTACAAACTCTCCCGGTTCGCCCTGCAAGGCTTCGGACCAGTCACAGTCCGCATCAAAATCCCGGAAGAACTGGAAGGCAGGATGCCCTTCATAGTTCTCAATCATATCCGAAGCCATCTGCAACGGAGAATAAATGACAACCCAATTGGCTATCTGCTTTGCCAAGGTGGTATTCACACGGCTGTTTCCTTTATCCAAGTCATTCCACTTCTTGCGGCGTGGGGAATTGCGTGTCTTTTCATAAAGAATATCAAAAGTACCCGGTGTATAATCCATCGGACCGCCCAGCAAGCGGGTAAACGGCAATAACTCGTGATGTTCGGGGGGATTACCTTCACTCCATCCGTTCCACTCCATGCCGCGGGCGCCTTCGCGCGTCATCATATTGGGGTAAGTACGACGAATTCCTGTATCTTTGATAGGTTCGTGGACATTAACGGTTGTATGATAACCGGCGGCAGTCTGCACCACCTTGCGGTAATGGCGTACATTGAACTGTCCATGATGGCTGTGACCGCCCGGCAGTCCTCCGGCATAACCGGTCTTCACGCTGTGCACTCCCAGGTCTGCATACCATTTGTAAGCATTGTCCAGCTGGCGTTCGTAATTAAAGATATTGCCACCCGTTTCGTGGTGACCGATTATTTCAATCCCTTTCTCCTTGGCATAACGTGCCACCTCTGCCATATCGAAATCGGCATAAGGCTTGGTATAATCAAAAGTCTGCATACCGCCCCAACTTTCCCAGCCTTCATTCCAGCCCTCGAACATCACCGCTTCTATGTTATTGGCAGCAGCAAAATCTATATATCGTTTGGCATTAGCGGTGGTAGCGCCGTGGCGTTCATCCATCGTCCACGTTTCAACCCCCAGATGCATTCCCCACCAGATACCTACGTATTTCATAGGACGTATCCAGCTCAAATCACCCTCCAGCGCACAAGGTTCATTCAGATTCAGTATCAGGCCGGAGTTTATCAGACCTACCGCTTTGGGAGCTATCTGGATACTGCGCCACGGAGTAACGAAAGTTCCTCCGGCAAAACGGGCTTTTACCCCATCGGGCCAGGAGGCCAGTTCCGATTTGAAGTGACAACCTTCGGTATGCTTCAAAGTCATTTCGGGGAAATCGGTCAAAGCCGCTTCGTGAATACTGGCATATACCCCGTTATCTGTTTTGAAAGTCATCGGGGTGTTGGCATTATCCACCTTGCTAACGGGCAGGGTACGATACAGCAACTCGTAGGTTTCAAAACTGGCGGGAATAGACCATGACTTACCATCCTGCGCCAGATTGAATGAAGTGAGCTCGTCCATCACGAACACACTGTCCACTTGGGGTACTTGATATTCATAACGAAAGCCCAGACCGTCGTCGAACACGCGGAAACGGAGGGTCAGCCGTGTATTCGCCGGATCTTTCAGGCGCACAGCCATCTCGTTATAATGGTTCCGGATAGATTTATTCTCCCCCCAAGGCTGGGTCCAGGTTTCATCCTTTGTGGTAAACTCAGTATTTTCTATCTGAAAATCTTTGGAGAGATTGAGCCCGTCACGGCCTTCAAAGCCCATAACAGAAGGAGTGATGAACGGTTTTCCTCCTACAGAAACTCCATAGGTCATCGCTCCTGCCTCATTCAGGTTGAATACTAATTTTATATTGCCATCCGGCGATGTTAATTCCGTGGGACGGGAACATCCGCAAAACACAACTAACAAAAATAATACATAGTAACTGTATGTCTTCATACTATTAAATTGGATTAATGATACAAATATAGAACAATTAAGTAAGGTATCACACTTATCGAAGGAGGAAAATTATTTTAAATGGGAGAAGATTACATATAATGAGAAGTATCAACAGAATAAAATAACAAACGCCGATAAAGCCCTTTTAAAGACTCTACCGGCGTAAGTTCACCTATTTAAAAAATCAGAATTCCAAGTCAGCCAACTGAGGATTATGGTCGGAAAGTAAAGCTTCCGGTACTTCAGCCGGTATTTCACAACTCTTCACCAGAACTTGCGGAGTGACAAAGATGAAATCAATCTTTTCACAATCCTCGGCCAGGATACGGGCAAAATCATGAAAAGTATAATCAACGCCGGTCACACGGGCAGCCGTCTTATAAGCATCCTTCATCACAAACTCGTTGGTGGTGATTGTTTCGTATGCATCGCTCGCATCGGTCACATTAAAGTCGCCCGTAACCACTGCGGGACGTTCGCCTACGATCTCTTTTATCTTACGGATAATGAGCAATGCGCTTTGACGGCGGGCCTCTTCACCCACATGGTCAAAATGAGTATTGACAGCCATGAATATCTTTCCGGTAGCCTTGTCCTTAAATTTTGCCCAAGTGGCGATACGGACACAAACCGCATCCCATCCCATCATTCCTACGCTATCGGGATTTTCGGCCAACCAGAAAGTATTGGAGTCCAACACCTCATATTTGTCCTTACGATAGAAAAGTGGCGCATATTCACCTGCTGTCTTCCCGTCATCACGTCCCACACCGATACCATCGTATTCGGGCAAGCCTGCGCGAAGATCCTGAAACTGGTTATGCAAGACTTCCTGCATACCGACAATATCCAGCTCATGGTCCTTAATAAACTGGCACACACGGTCTTTCCGATATTGCCAATTGTTCAAACTGTCCTGCGGATTGTCGTAACGGATATTGAAAGTAGCCCAACGAACGTCGGTCTTCTTCTCTTCCGCACAGCCGCCCAATAACAGGACGGCTGCCAATAAAAATAGAATTTGCTTCATTTTGTTTCTTTTTATGTTCCCTAGGATACAAAGATAGCAATTTCTAGCGGAAATTATTCGGAGTATGCCACTGACCTCTATCATTCATCGTATCGGTCACATCCCACCATACACGGCTACCCTGGTTCACATTGCCCGGTTTATTGGGGTTACGGGACTCGCTGTTAGGATAGTTGATGCGTTTGATAAGCTTGCCGGACGCCACTTCTCCATTGGAATTGTTTCCATTGACCGGAGCCAGCAGATAACGCGGATAGTCGGTACGGCGCACTTCCGCCCATCCTTCATTTCCATTCGGGAAAACGGCAATCCACTTCTGAGTAATAATCTGTTCCAACTGTTCTTCCTTGCTACCACCGGCAAATGCTTTTACGCCATCCAGATGACTGATGTATTCATTGGCCTTGTCCGCATCAATTTCATAATAATCCATAGATGCCTTGATACCTTTCAAATAAAGGGCTTCGGCTGTTTCATCCACCAATGACGGCCAGCGCAATGCCGCTTCCGCTTTCAGGAACAAGCTTTCAGCATAACCCATCCAGACAATTTCACGAGCCAGATTCCACCAATAATCCTTGTTCATGGCATCAGATGACAGAATACAGCGGTTGGCAGAATATCTGTTCAGATAAGAACCGCCTACATTGGTTTCTCCATTCATCACTCCGTTGAAATCTCTCTTCAGATTCTCTGTAGGAAGCGGACTGGTAGTCAACGAATCAAACGGAGTAGGACGGAACCATAAAACTTCACAACGAGGGTCGAGATAACAGTTCTCAGAATTCTCATTGAAAGTAACGGCATCGGCTGCCGCACCTTCTTTCAAAGCCTGATTCTTATAAGCCCGTTCCATTTCTTTCGACAATACAGCATTGCCGGTCCAACTGAACAACAACGCGTAGATATTTTCATTACCGCCGGCGATATACTGACGTTTCGGAGTCTGCTTCATATTGTCATCCTGACTTTGCATCAAACCGGCAGGGTCTGTCAAAGCCGCCTTTGCCTGAGTCTGGGCCAAAGCCGGGTCTACATTGGATACACGCAAAGCAAGGCGCAAACGCAGTGTATTGGCAAAACGACGCCATTTGTCCACATCACCCCCATAACATTTGTCATTGTCACCTAAATCATACTGACTGACAGCAGGAAGATTTTCCTGATGCAACTCTGTTATTGCCTGATCCAACAGCTGGAAAAGGATATTATAAACTTCCTTTTGAGGTGTATAGGTCACATTTTCTTCCGGTGGCATGGCTCCCTTCACATAGTAGGCTACAGGAATATCTCCGTAAGTGTCCGTCTGCATGGACAACAAGAAAGCATAATAAATACGGGTGATATAGAATGCCGTATGGTAATAATCCTTATTGCAGAAATAGAATGTCTTGACCAACTGGCTGTATTCCGAAGTGCTGCGGTCATCATAGAAATGCTTCCAGCGGCTGGCCGACCATCCATCCGTATAAGAATAGGTAGGCGCCTGATTCACAAAGCCGCTGACATTGTTTCCCCAATAACCGGCATAGATATCATGAGTCAGATTGGTTGTTGTCTGATAATCATTGTAAGGACCTTCGTAGGTGAAGTTGGCAAAAATACTTCCGATAGCACCTTCCATCCCTTTCAAACTTGCCATGGCATGTTCCGTCAAAGTATAATCAATATCTATACCGTCGGCCGATACATTCTCCACAGTCGGGTCGTAAATCGGTGCGTAAGGATTTGTATTCAATTCCTCAAAATCATGGCATCCGGCCAAAGCCAGTAACGAACATAAGGCTACGGATTTATATAATTTGATTTTCATAATCAGTTTTTCCTTTTAATTAATTAGAAACCTAAGTTGATAGAAATACCGAAAGTACGTGTAAACGGCAACGATGCATAGTCAATGGCTTGTGAGAACATCGTAGTGTCATAGCCACCTTCGGGGCTTGTACCCGGTGTGTGCTTCATCAGATAGCACAAGTTACGTGCAACAAATGAAACATTCAGCGAGTTGACAGGAGTCTTCTTCAGCATGGACGAGGGGAATGAATAGCCGATTGACAATTCTTTCAGCTTAATGAAAGAAGCATCGTAGATGAAATCCTCAGCCTGCAATGCACCATAGTATTCTGAAGCGGACACCTGTTTTGTATTCACCTCGCCTGACTCTGTCACACCGGGGAATACCATCATATAGTTGTTTTCCTCACCACGGTTCAAGGTACGTTTAGCCAAACCGTTTCCGGTAGCCAGCATCTCGGAATAAGAGAAGATATCACCACCGAATTTCATATCAAACAGTGCGGACAGTGTAATCCCCTTATAAGTAAAGGTAGGAGATACAGACATGGTCAGCTTTGGCTGGATATTACCGATAGGTTTGTTCACATATTCGGACTCATTGGTCACAGTCATGGGCAACCCATTTTCATTTACGATAATATCACCGTTTTCATTGCGCTTATAAAGCGACGTAGCATAAATCTCGCCTAATTTGTGTCCGGCGCGTGTACCTACTTTTACAGGGAAGTTTCCGTCACCGTTAAAGAACATATAGTTCACATTTTCTTCCGGAGCCAGTTCTTTCACCTTCGATACGTTGTGAGCCATATTCACATTCAAGTCAAAAGCGAAATCCTTTGTTTCTACCAGAGTGGAATACAACATCAGTTCCACGCCTTGATTGGTTACCATACCTGCATTTACCCATTGTCCTCCACTCCAGGGAGCTGCTGCGGGTACTTTCATAATCTGGTTCTTTGTCTTGCTGTAATAATAAGTAAAATCAAATCCCAGGCGATTGTTCAAGAACTTCATATCCAGACCCGCTTCGTAAGAAGTCGCGATTTCAGGCTTCAACTGGTCGTTCATCTTCACATTGTCTTTGGTCGGGGTCAATACACCATTATCGAATTTGAAAGAGTAGGTATTGTATAACTGATAAGGGCTTGTATCCTTACCTACCTGTGCGGCAGACAGACGTGCCTTGGCAAATGTCACCCAGCTTGGCAACGGTTTGTCGATAGAGCGCAAGAAGTCCGACACTACGAAACTGAGGTTGGCAGACGGATAGAAGAAAGAATTGTTACCTGACGGAAGAGTGGATGACCAGTCATTACGGGCTGTCAAATCCAAAGACAGATATTCCTTCCACGCCATCTGTACAGAGCCGAACACCGAGTTCATGGCACGCTTGTAGCCATCCTCACTACCGGTTCTCAACAAATTGGCCGCATTCAGCATCCAGTTACCTTTGTCCACCATATTACCTACGCCCACGCCCAAAGTTTCCGAACGCTGGTACATAAAGTTACCACCGACATTGAAGCCCAGACGGAAGTTATCAGTCAACTGACGGTCACCCATCAAAATGACTTCAGCATTTGACTCGAAGAAGTTTTCTTCACTACGGTCCATTGAATCATTCGTAATCATGGAAGTATTGGCTTCTCCATTGATACCATCCCCCGCATTGGTGCTTTGCACTCTGGTACGGTAGTAGTCAAAAGCGTATTTGGCAGATAGATGCAGCCAATCAGTGAAATTGATTTTCATGCTATAATATCCGAAAGCACGCCAACGTTCATCCGAATTCTGACGCTGATGCAATACATAATAAGGATTACGGATACTGGCAGTAGGCCCTGTCCAATTCACATGCGCATGAGTTTCATCAGAATATTGTTTCAAGTCATCCAGACGGACGTTGTTAGGGATTCTCATCAACTGGGAAATAGCACCGTAATCTCCATACAGTGGACGGTTATCGGCTTTTGTACGTGAAAGAGAAATTTTTCCGTCCATAGACACCCATTTGTTCAATTCCGTTCCTGCATTCAGATCGGCATTCACACGGCTCAAACTTTCAGTGGGGAATACACCGTCATTGTCGGAGTATCCGAAAGAAGTACGGAAATGTGATTTCTCTGTACCGTTGCTGATAGATACGTTATGCGTATGTGAAAAACCGGTATCAAAATAATCTTTCAACTTATCCCCATAGTTAGAGTAAGCGTACGTTTCTCCGTTCCAAGCCTCTTTCATGCTTCCATCCAATACCGGGCCCCAGCTTCCGCTATCCGTTTTGTCATACACCGCAGTCTTGGCATCTTTTGTATCAATATGTCCTTGTCCGTAACGGCGTTGCATATCCAATGTCTCGCCGATAGCTGTCCAAGTGAAATTACCACTATAACGGATTCCGAAACCATCCTTCTTACTACCTTTCTTTGTCGTAATCAAGATAACGCCATTACCTGCACGTGAACCGTAAAGAGCAGCCGCATTCGGACCCTTCAAAACAGAAATACTCTCGATATCATCCGGATTAATGTCCATGGAAGCGCTACCACGGTCCACACCATCATAGCGGGATGCGCTTGAAGTGCTAGTGTCGCTGAAAGGAACGCCATCCACAATCCACAACGGCTGGTTATTGTCTGTCAGAGAAGAGTTTCCACGGATGGTAATCTTCGTAGAGCCCCCCAGACCTGTAGCTGAAGTATTCATCTGAAGACCTGCCACCTTGCCCTGCAAGGCACTGGTTACCGAGGGGTCACCTGTCTTGTTCAGTTCATCGCTCTTCAGTTCCTGAACCGCATAACCCAACATTTTCTTCTCACGTTTGATCCCCAAAGCGGTTACCACCACTTCGCCAATCTGCTGTGTATCTTCCTGCATGGTTACATTCAGTACATTCTTGCCATCGGGCTTCAATGTTTCCGAACGGTAACCAATGTATGAGAACACAATCTCACCATTTCCGGGAACGGACAAAGAATAGTTACCTTCAAAGTCTGTAATCGTACCGGCTGTGGGATTTCCTTTCACTTGTACGTTTACACCAATCAAGGCTTCGCCTGTCGCATCAACCACTGTTCCGGTTACTGTATGTTCCTGTCCTGTCTGTTGAGGTGTCTGAGGCTCTCCGGATGCTGAAAGATAGACAATATTATCCTCTATCTTATACGTAATTCCTTTGCCTTGCAAAGCCGCATCAAGTACAGACTGTAATGAACCGTTCTTCACATCAATGGCATTCACCGGCATTTCAGCCAGCTTGTCATCATAGAAAAACTGATAGTTAGACTGTGATTTAATGTTCTTGATCACTGCTCCAAGCGTTGTCTTGGGAGTTGAAAGAACGATTTGCGCGCGGGTCCATTGTATGGGTGCAGCCACAAACAAAAGAATCAAAAGCGCCCTGAGTAATTTGGGCTTTCTCATTAATTGATTGCCTTTCATAATTTATAAATTCGTTAACACTGACTTGTTTTTCTCCAGTGAAGGGGTTCTCATTCCCCTTTCGAGAATAAAAACAGGCAGCTAAAAGAAAACACTTACTCAATCTTGTTCTTTTTTCTAAATTTTCCAGAAAAAAGCAGAGGAAAGGCAAAAGTAGTAATATCATCGGACTTTGACGTATAGAAGAAATACTTAAAAAGAAAAAGGGGATGTACTCTTGCAATGCTGCCAAAAGAGAACATCCCCCTCCAACCTCTCTTTACAAGAGAGAAGTGCATGGTGAAACTTTTATTTTACTTTTTCGTCTTTTGAAAATGAATAAGGCAAATCACTTTCTTGTGTTCCACGCTGCATATTCGGACGGTCGGTCATCTTGAAGTCAATAGTACCGCCTTGTAACAATTCGTTATGCTTCAAATAATTCTTGGTATAAACAGTACCGTTTACACGCATTTCATCTACATATCGGTTGGTATCGCTGTTATCCGATGCGGTTATTACCAAGTTCTTTCCGTTTTCAAAATGAAGTGTCGCCTTCTTGAACAACGGAGCACCCAGAATATACTCATCCGTACCGGGACATACCGGATAGAACCCTAATGCGGAGAATACATACCATGCCGAAGTCTGACCATTGTCTTCATCACCGCAATATCCGTCCGGACCGGCTGTATACATACGGTTCATCACCTCACGCAACCAATATTGCGCTTTCCAAGGCTGGCCTGCATAGTCATACAGATAAATCATGTGCTGGATGGGCTGGTTTCCATGTGCATAGTTACCCATGTTCATGACTGTCATTTCACGAATCTCATGAATTACCTGTCCGTAATAGCTATCATCAAAGATGGGGGGAACCGAAAAGACAGAATCAAGCATGGTAACGAACATTTCCTTACCTCCCATCAAATCAATCAATCCCTGAGGGTCATGGAATACAGACCAGGAATAATGCCAGCTGTTTCCTTCCGTAAAGTCACCTCCCCATTTCAACGGCGAGAATTCAGGAGCGAACTTGCCGTCCTTCTGCTTGCCACGCATCAATTTACTTTCCGAATCAAACAGGTTCTTATAGTTCATGGCACGTTTGGCAAAAAGTGCGATTTCCTTCTTCGGACGCTTCAACTCTTTCGCCAGCTGATAAATACACCAGTCATCGTATGCATATTCCAATGTACGGGCTGCATTCTCATGAATCTTCACATCACAAGGCACATAGCCCAGCTTGTTATAATATTCATATCCCAGACGTCCGGTAGAAGAAACTTCAGGATGTACGGCTTCCGTTCCATGAATCAGTCCTTTGTATAATGTTTCCACATCTTCCACACGTACTCCTTTCAGATAAGCATCGACCAAGATAGAAGCTGAATTATTGCCGACCATGCAACCACGATGACCGGGGCTGGCCCATTCGGGGAAGAAACCGCTTTCCTTATAAGTATTAACCAAACCTTCCTGTATCTCCTTATTTACCGAAGGATACATCAGGTTCAAGAAAGGGAACAAGCAACGGAATGTATCCCAGAAACCTGTATCCGTATACATATATCCCGGCAGCGTTTCGCCATTGTAAGGACTGTAATGAACAGGTTGTCCGTTGGCATCCAGTTCATAGAATTTACGCGGAAACAACAAGGAACGGTACAAGCAGGAATAGAAAGTGCGGTATTGATCCAATGTTCCACCTTCCACCTCTACTTTACCTAAGGCCTCATTCCAAGCCTCTTTACCTTTCTGTACCAATACTTCAAAACTGTCACCACCCAATTCCTTCAGGTTCCGAATTGCTTGTTCAGGACTGATGAATGAAGAGGCCACACGGGCATGAACTACTTCGCCTTTCTTTGTCTTGAAACCGATAACGGCTCCGGTATGGAAATCAGTCTGCTCCAGTTTACCTTCTTTCAAGGTTACAGGAACACTGCCATCCGGTTTTTCAGGCTGTACATCATTAGAGAACGTAGCCTCATAAGTAAACGGCTTATCAAACTCAATAACGAAATAATTCTTGAAGTTGGCAGGAACACCACCACTGTTACGGGTAGTATAGCCCACGATTTTGTTTTCTCCGGGAATCACCTTGACAGACGAACCACGATCAAAAGCATCCACCACTACATATGAATCATTCTCAGGAAAAGTGAAACGGAACATTACGGCACGCTCCGTAGGAACCATTTCGGTTACGACATCATGTTCTGCCAAATAAACCTTATAATAATAAGGTTTTGCAATTTCAGCTTTATGAGAGAACCAGCTTGCACGCTTGTCCTCTTCAAATTCCGGTTTTCCTGTTACGGGCATGATGGAAAATTGACCATAGTCATTAATCCACGGACTGGGCTGATGGGTTTGTTTGAAACCACGGATTTTATTAGCCGTATAAACATACTGCCATCCGTCCCCCATCTTTCCTGTCTGGGGAGTCCAGAAATTCATACCCCACGGGCGGGATATGGCAGGATAAGTATTTCCTGTAGAGAGTTCAAAGGAAGACTGTGTACCTACCAACGGACTCACATAGTCTGCATAATCCTTTGCCTGTACAAACAGCGTGACACACAGCGCTACAACTGATAGAAATAGTTTTTTCATGATATTGCTATTTGGGTTAAGTTATACTTTTAATTCTTCACCTGTTTTCCCCATTCCGTCGGTACGGGACTCATGGTAATCTCCATCGTTCCTCCACGTACCAGATCATCATGGGTAAAGAAAGGAACATCCAGCGGTTTTCCGTTCAACAAAACCGACTCAATATACTTATTGGTCTTCGAATTATTGTGGGTACGGATAACGAAAGTCTTGCGGTCGGGCAAATTAATCGTCACCTCCTCAAACAACGGACGTCCGATAGAATAAACCGGCTTACCGGGACATACCTGATAGAAGCCCATGGAATTCAAAATATACCAGGCAGACATCTGACCGCAATCTTCATTACCCGACAAGCCGTCAGGAGCATTGAAATACTGGTTATACAGCACACTGTCAACCAATTCCTGAGTACGCCATGGACGGTTTACATAGTTATACATATGAGTAATGTGATGACTAGGCTCATTGCCATGCGCATACTGGCCTATCAGTCCTGTGATATCAGCAGAGGTAGCCTCCCCTTCCAACTGGGAAGAAACCGTAAACAAGGAGTCCAGCTTTCCTACGAAAGCATCCTCCCCACCCATCAAATTCACCAGTCCCGGGATATCATGCGGAACAAACCAAGTCCATTGCCATGCAGTACCCTCGCAATAATCATCATTACGGTGATTGGAAGAACGGGGATTGAACGGAGTACGCCATTCACCTTTACTATCCAATCCACGCATGAAACGGGTGGCAGGATCAAAATAAAATTCGTAAGCATCTGCAAAACGGGCATACTTCTCCTTGGTTTCAGTATCTCCCAAGCTGTCTGCCAGCACGGAGATACACCAGTCATCATACGCATACTCCAATGCTTTCGCCACCGATTCATTCTCACGGTCACATGGAATATAGCCAAGAGTATTCTTATAATAACGTGCTTTGGGCATAACATATGGAATCAGCCAATCGGGAGCTACAATACCGGTAGTGTCATATTCCGCTGCACGCAGACATGCCTTGTAAGCTTCCTGCACATCAAAATCGCGGTATCCCTTCACATAAGAATCGGTTACCAACGAAGCCGCATGATATCCCACCATAGTTCCGGTATAATTGGACACACAGTCCCATTTCGGAAAGATACCACCTTCCTGATGCTTCTTTATTAATGAACGGATAAACTCCGTATTCAACTGAGGATCAACAATAGTCAGTAACGGATGTAACGCACGGAAAGTATCCCACAAAGAGAAAATGGTATAAACCGGATGTTTCATGTCGGTGGTATGCACTTTCAAATCCATTCCCAAGTAACGCCCGTCTACATCTGTAAACAGATTGGGACTTAGGAAAGCATGATACATAGCCGTATAGAAAATGGCACGCTGGTCTTCATCATTGGTTTTGACTGCAATCTTTGACAAGCATTCATTCCATTTCTTCTTAGCATCGGCACGCACTCCATCAAAATTCCAACCGGACATCTCAGCCTGGAGGTTCTTATAAGCACCTTCCGCATCAACAGAAGAGATAGAGAACTTAGCCAGCACTTGTTCATCTTTCGCCGTTTCAAAATGCAAAAGCATTTTACATACAGGAATCTGTTTGTCATTTTCCTGAACAGTATCCGTGTACAAGGTATACGTAAAGGGTTTGGAAAATACGGCATAAAAATAAAGATCCTGTCGGTATGCCCAATAGGCACTGCGTTTGCGCCCCCGCAACACAGTATCATTCACTGCCTCCACTTCCATTACCTGATTGATTTGTTGCTGAATATTATAGTCCATATCCAAGATAAATCCAGACTCCTTACTTTCCGGAAAAGTATACCGATGCATTGCCGCACGCTCTGTCGAAGTCAGTTCGGCTTTTACCCCGTATGTATCCAGAAAAACAGAATAATATCCCGGTTCGGCATATTCCTTTTCATGAGAAAAAGCCGATGCGAAAGGACGCTTCTGGCTTTCTGTTCCCAAGAAATCAGTACGCTGCACACCTACAGTCGGCATCAACAGGAAATCTCCGAAATCCGCACACCCTGTACCACTAAGACGTGTATGGGCAAAACCATTGATCGTAGTATCTTCATAATAATATCCGGAACAGGAATCCCAACCGTCAATACGAGTATCCGGCCCCGGCTGTATCATGCCATGAGGAACCATAGCACCCGGATGAGTATGCCCATGGCCTCCTGTACCAATAAAAGGATTGACATAATGGGTGTAATCATTCATTTCATTGCCCTCAGAATCACATGCAGTGAAACACAATAACCCTAGAAGACAGCCGCTTAAGAGCATGTTGATTTTCATAGATCTTTATTTAAAAATTATTTTGTTTCCGATGAGATAAATATATTGTTATCATCTACTTTCTTATAATTGAAAGGAATAGAGTTACGCAAAGAATTCAGCACAGACTCTATATTATCTTTCTTTTTCAGTACACCTGAATAAGTATTAGTACTGTCTACATCCGGTGAAAGGATTATCTTCACTCCATAGAACCGTTCCAATGCTGCCGCAATCTGGAAAATAGATGACTTTTCAAATGGAATCAAGTCATTATGCCAGACTATCTCCATCTTGGGATCGACCTGTTTTACTTGCATCCGCCCTGTTACCCTGTTTAAAACGGCTTTTTGTCCCGGCAACAAAGTAATTCTTCCTTTGTCCGATTTATCTTTTACCTCAACTTCACCCTCTATCAAGGTTGTTTCCGCAAAACTGTTATCCGGACGACATTTTATATTAAAAGAGGTTCCCAAGACCCTGACATCCATTGCCGGGCTTTTTACCATGAAAGGTTTCTCATGATTACGTGCTACTTCAAAATAAGCTTCTCCATCCAGATATACATGACGTTCCTTTCCTTCAAAAGCACGCGGATATTTTAAAACAGACGACTGGTTCAACCATACTTTTGTCCCGTCAGGCAACAACATCTCACGCACTTGTCCATGAGCAGCCGATGCTACCACCAATTCCTCCGCTTTATTCCGGAACCAATAGGCTAATCCCGCAGCCAGCACCATCACGCCCACTATAGCAGCTGCATAACGCAACACACTTCTAAGCTTGAACACCTCTTGTTTCTTTTGATTTTCCTGTTCCAATCTTCTACCCAACCTGCGCTCTGCCCTCACTACCAGATTTTCCTCCTCAAAGGGGAATTTACCTAACTGATAAATCTCCTCCATACGGAACAGCTCTCCGGCATTCTCATCAGATTCTTTCATCCATTCATTGATAAGAACAAAATCCTCCTCCGAGCATCGGTTTTCCAAATACCTGATAATAATATCTTCGTTAAGTTTACTCATCTTTTTCCCTATTCATATAGTAAACAATTCAACTTGTAAAAACACTTAGCAGTTTTGCTGAAAATATAATCAATGACAATAATAAATGGCTGAGACGTTCGCGCAAAAATTTCAAGGCCTTATACATATGTGCCTCTACGGTACGTAAAGAAATGCCAAGAGTATCAGCGATTTCCTTGTTTTTCATATCATGAAGATAGCTCAGTTTAAACACCTCCTTACATTTATCCGGCAATTCATTAATCGCTCCAAAAATTTCCTGACGCAATTCCTGATTCTCTATCTTTTTAATAACTTCAGCATGATCCGGCTGGTAATATTGCAATCTTCGTTCATAGATCTCTATCATTGCCGCACTGTAGTTATTCTCTATAATCTGATGCTTCAATAAATTTATAGCCTTGGTATATACAGAACGATAAAGGAAAGCTAAAATCTGCTCTCCTATGACGACTGAATCTCTCCGCCTCCACAACTCCACAAAAACATCCTGCACTACATCTTCGGCTTCTTCGGTACCGACCAGCCGTGTCGCATAGAACAACAGCTTAGGATAGCATTGACGAAAGACGACCTTATAGGTGTCATCAAGTTCCTCGTTCATATTATATAATTCACCTTTGTATGAAGGAGAGAGCCAATGTTCCAAATAACGATCCAATCATCCACTGTAGGGGCAGAAAGCTTCCGCTCATCATACAATTTTCAGGCAGATTCAAACCGCCTCTACAGCAAAACGATAACAAATATTACTTTTAACTCACCTCCTGTACAATTACAATTCTTAATAAGTTGAACCAATTATTATCTATCTATACCAAATATTTCCCGGTTCCGGACCCATTTCAAATTCTACAGTAGCACCATCCATTATTTGCCGGTGTGTGATATAGCTCTTATCGTATGGTTGCCCATTTACTTTCACCGACTGGATATAGATATTTTCACGACTTACTCCAGGGGCCAGTACTGTGAACGTTTTTCCATTATCCAGATGCATCTGTATCTCGGGGAACAACGGCGTACCAATCTCATATTCACCACTTACCGGATTGACAGGATAAAATCCCATAGCACTGAATACATACCAGGCAGACATCTGTCCACAATCCTCATTTCCACACAGTCCGGCAGGTGCATTGAAATAAAGGTCATGCATGACCTGCGCCGCATACTTCTGAGTTTTCCAAGGCTGACGTACCTTATTATACAAATAAATCACATGATGGCTAGGCTCATTACCATGAGCATACTGGCCAATCATACCTGTACTGAAAAGAGGCAAATCTGCATTACCAGCCGGGATATAAGTAAACATACTATCCAACTTTTCCGTAAAACGATCCTTACCACCAGTCAAGGCAATTAGCCCCTTAATATCCTGCTGTACAGACCAAAAGTACTGCCAACCGTTACTTTCACAAATGTGGGCAGTGTAGTCATCCGGGCTGAAATTAGGTTGGAATACTCCTTTATCATCTATCGGCTGCATGAAGCTTGACGCCGGATTGAACACATTGCGATAATTCTGAGAACGCTTGTAGAATTCGTCCGCTAATTGAGTCCTCCCCATCTTCCGAGCCATTTCGGCTATGCAATAATCATCAAAAGCATATTCTAATGTTTTGGAAAGCGACCAATTTTCCGCATTATATTCATCCTTTATATTATAAGGTATATATCCTAATTTTTTATACAGACCAATGCCGCGATAATCATCCAAGTTAGCAGTAGCCACACAAGCCTCCAATGCCTTCTCTGCATCAAAATCACCAATACCTTTCAAATAAGCATCGACAATAACAGGTACAGCGTGGTAGCCAATCATCATATCCGTTTCACTTCCCCAAAAATTCCATACCGGCAAACGTCCGTTCTGTTCATAAAAAGCAATGAATGATTTCACCATATCATTGACACGCTGAGGTTCCGTATAAGTAAATAACGGATGTGCGGCACGATAAGTATCCCACAATGAAAAAGTTCCATAATTCACCCAACCATCCGTCTGATGAATTTTCTTATCGGGACCATAATAAGCCCCGTCCACATCACTATAAATAGTCGGGGCAATCATTGTATGATACAATGCTGTATAAAAATTAACCTTATCGTCCTTGTTATCACCTGTTACCTCTATTTTTCCCAACTGACGGTTCCAATTATCTTTAGTTTCAGCCAAATATTTATCGAAATCATTGTGAGGTGCTTCAGCCGCCATGTTTTTAGCAGCACCTTCCATGCTTACTCCCGAAAGAGCAGTACTCAGAACAATCTGCTCTCCTTTTTCCGTATCAAAATTAAAGCGGGCGATATAAGCCGTACCTACACGTTTACCTTTCAAAGCAATGGCAGTAGTATCCATCTCTACCGAGGCAAACGGTTTGGAGAAACGAGTGCGGAAATACACATGCTGGTCTCTTGCCCATCCTTCGGAAAAACGATATCCCTGAATGGTGCATGAGTCAATTATCTCAATATAAGAATCATTGGTAAAGTCCCAATTCATCGCTTTCTTCAGATTCAGAAAGACAGCCGACTCTCCTTCAGGAAACGTATAACGCTGTATACCGCAACGCTCTGTAGCAGTTAACTCCACATTGATATCATAATCTTTCAGCAACACGCGATAATAACCAGCTGAAGCCTCTTCATCCGCATGAGAGAATTTGGAATAGATGCCTAAAGGAGCTTCCGCTTCCTGATAAGGCAAAGTTACAGGCATGAAAGAGATATCATACAAGTCTCCGGCTCCCGTTCCCGACAAATGGGTATGACTGAATCCGGCAATCGTACTGTCCGGATAAAAATAACCGGAAATACGGTCCCATCCGGGCAAACCGTTATCCGGACTAAGTTGTACCATTCCGAAAGGCGCTTGCGCTCCCGGATAAGTATTGCCGGTAAAATCGGTTCCGATAAACGGATTCACCAATTGGGTATAATCGGTTGACGGCTGGGTTTGTTTATTGGACACACAGGCTCCAAATGCCACTAAAGAAATGAATAGCGCGAGAACAGGTGTTTTCATACTTAAGAGGTTTTTCATTATTACTTTGTTACAAAAATACACATTATAATAATATGAACAACCTTATTATAAAAAACACTTAGCTTTAATTCATTATTTTTTCGTATTTAAATAGTAAAGAAGGGATTCTTTCACCTTTTCATCCGAAGTTACAATCAAAAATTCACCGCCTCTTTTATCATACAGAAAGCAATAAGTCTTATAAAGAGCTATACCTGCTATCTCCTCCCAAGGGAATGTCTGTTTCAGTTCCGCCTTATCATATGTCAGCCCTTCCGGAGTTATTTCTACCCAAGTCTGCCCCGCAATACTCCGCTTATAAATCTTATTTAGTCTGACAGGCAGCATAATCAAGATATAAATAAGACACAAGAACCAAATCAGCAGCGGACTGAACAGGCTTTGCTCTTCGGGAACAATATAGTGCCCTGTACACAGTGCAATACAAATATAAATGATGAACAACAAAGAAAAACTGAAATGACGGATGTCCCACAATTTATACAAAGCATACTTTTTCAGGCTGATATTATAATCACAAACCACGACACCTGGTTCCCGTGTCAGTTTGCTTTTCGGTATGCTGAAGATACGCAATATCTGGATTCCCCGTTTCACGCCATACCCGAATAATAAAACCATCACACCAAAATTTATCAAGATCCACCACCACAATGATTCGTTTGCCAAAGCCGGTTGCCCGACAAGCACCATTGATGCAAAAGTGATACCCGCCACCAATAACAACATACTACAAATTACAGTTAAAATCCATCCTTTTGTTTTCATAATAACCTTTTTATTTTATTCCATGACGGGAAACAAAGATAAAAGATTATAGCTAGATAACAAATAAAGAGCCGTCGAATTTAAATTATTGTTTGGTTAGGAACTTAGATTTTTTTCGTATGTTTGTCGCAAATATTAATGAAAAACACATTTCTATCTATGAAAAAGAGTGATATTCTGTTCTTTTTGTTTGTAATAGCATTGTTTCTACCCTTTTTTATTAGCGATACCATTTATGAATGGTACAAATCTTTCAATGCAATCCATGGTATGGTCATGAGTTTTGTGAAGTTCGCCATTCTAGCTACTTTGGGAGAAATGCTTGGGCTTCGCATCAGCACAGGAGTGTATCACAACAAGACCTTCGGTATTATCCCACGCATGGTAATCTGGGGGGTACTGGGAGTATTACTAGCTATCGCTGCTAAAAAGAAATAACAATCTTCATGTATAATGAATACCAGCCTTCCCTGCTTTTAGCCCCCTATATTGACAAATACTGGGAATTTAAAGGCAATCCGGACTATGGGATGAAAATCAACATATTGCCGGACGGTTGCACCGATTTTATCTTCACCCTTGGCGAAGTAGCTGACATAGCGGAACAAGAAAGTCTTATAATGCAACCCTACCGCTCTTATTTTGTAGGTCCCATGAGCCGATACTCCACCCTAATAACCTATGCGAAAAGCATCCATATGTTTGGTATCCGTTTTCTGCCTTGCGGTTTATTCCGCTTCATGCAATTACCATTGGAAGAACTTGGGAATCAAAGAATCAGCACTTTTGAGTCAGGAGGTATCTTCAACGACTCGCTAGCAGAAAGATTATGTGAACAACCGTACATACAGGACAAAATCAGACTGATAGAATCTTTTCTCACCCAAGCCTTATGTACTAACAACAAGATAGAAAAACAGATATCATATGCAGTAGATTGCATTAACCTTTCCAAAGGCCAACTGCCTATCCGTTCTTTAGTAGAAAATGTATGCTTGTGCCAAAGACACTTCGAGCGCAAGTTCAAACATCAGACCGGATATTCCCCTAAGGAATACAGCCGGATTATCAAATTCAAGAATGCAGTGGATTTACTGCGTTCCACCTCTTCCAATCAACTCTTCTCTGTTGCCATTGAGGCCGGATACTATGACACAGCCCATTTGAGTAAGGAAATAAAAGCCTTATCAGGCAATACACCCGGTTCCTTTTTATCCTTACCGGTTACGGAAGAAACCACATTAACATATCTGAAACTATAAAAGTCGTTTTTTTACAACGAAGCCATCCTGGCGTTTCTTACTTTTGTACCGTATCAAAAACTAAAAAGAAACAATGGGATCACTTAAAGAAAAAGCAAAAGCTTTGCTTCAACAATGTGAAGTAGTCACACTAACTTCCATCAATAAAGAAGGGTATCCCCGGCCGGTTCCCTTGAGTAAAATCAAAACGGAAGGATTAACAACCATCTGGTTTGCAACAGGAAACAGTTCGGCAAAGACAAAGGATTTCCGCTCTAATCCGAAAGCCGGCATATGTTTCTACAAAGAGGGAAACAGCGTGGCCATGACCGGAGAAGTGGAAGTTGTATCAGACACTGGCACCAAGAAAGAGTTATGGCAAGACTGGTTTATCCATCATTTTCCTAAAGGACCGGAAGACCCCGAATATATCCTGCTGAAGTTCCGGGGAAACCATGCCACCATTTGGATTGACGGCCAGTTTGTTCACAGAAAAGTCTAAGTTTCCACCTCTTATCCTTGAATTTTTTCACATTTTATTTTTCATACACGTCTGTCATCCTTGAAACATCTTATTATATATGGATGTTTTAAGAATGACAGACAGGCATGAAAGGAATTCAAGACATCAGCTCCAGACCATCCGTCTACAAAATTCATCTCTTCCCTACCCTACCTTTCCAATACTTTCCCTACCTTTGTGCCATAAGTACGTATGACAAATACCAATATGGAACAACAACAATCATCTTATAAAGAAAAAGAACGTATAGACCTTCGCGAGCCGCGACGCTTCAAAGTTACTATTTTCAATGACGACTTTACTACAATGGAATTTGTTGTAAAGATATTAACTACCGTTTTTTTCAAATCAACGATGGAAGCAGAAGCTTTGATGATGCAAGTACACAAAAGTGAATCGGCCGTAATAGGCATCTATACGTATGATATCGCCCGGTCAAAAGTACAAAAAGCCACCCGTATGGCTCGTGAAGAGGGTTTCCCTCTCCGACTCACGGTTACACCGGAAGAAGAATAAAAAATCAAGAATAAGATATGGATATACCAAATACCGATTCGGTGAACTACGCTTTCGCTTCTGCGCAGAGCCAAGCGATGCAATATCGGCATGAATTTATCACGCCCGAACACTTATTGAGCGCATTGCTGGAACAAGTTCCTTTTCAAAAAGCATTGGCAGAGTGTTTTTGTACCCCGGAAGAACTGTCCCAGTCCATTTCCGAATATCTGTCGAAAAAAGTGGAACGAGTTCCTCAAGAAATAGAATATGAGTTGGAAATTTCAGGTCAACTCTCCGAGCTGCTGCAATATGCCTATATGACAATCAGCCATTCAAGCGCAGAAGAAATGGATGTTCCTCATCTGGTACAAGGAATGCTTCAACTGGAAGATTCATGGGCCGGCTATCTGCTAAAAGAAACAGTGGGAGAAGATATGCCGGAGTTTCTCAGCTCCCTCATTTCAAATTACGAGCACATGAATCAGTTTCAAGAGGAAACTTCCTCTGAGCAAGAGAAAAGCGAACCTTGGCGCAACTACGTCACCTGCCTCAATGAAGGTCTGCAAGACCGGAATCCGCTTATAGGCCGGAATGTGGAATTGGAACGCACCATTCAAGTTCTCTGCCGCAAAGAAAAGAACAACCCTCTGCACGTGGGTGAACCGGGAGTGGGAAAAACCGCACTGGTCTACGGACTAGCTGCACGTATAGAAGCAGGCAATGTTCCCGAACGCCTCACAGGCTGTCGTATCTACGAACTGGATTTAGGCAACTTATTGGCCGGTACACAATATCGGGGTGAATTCGAGAAAAGGCTGAAAGCCATTATGGAAGGAATACGGAAAGAAGGACACGCCATTGTATATATAGATGAAATACATAACCTGATAGGCGCCGGACGGACGGGAGACGGTTCGATGGATGCCTCTAATATGCTCAAGCCTTATTTGGAAGGAGGAGAGATCCGGTTTATCGGTTCCACTACTTACGAAGAATTCAACCGCTATTTTTCACGTAGCAGAGGATTGGTACGGCGTTTCCAACAGATTGACATACAGGAACCCGGAATCGAAGAAACTATCCACATAGTGGAAGGATTAAAAGAAAGGTACGAAACGTTCCATGGAGTAGTTTATGAAGAAGGAGTGATAGCATATGCCGTCACAGCTGCCGCACGGTATATCAGCGACCGTTTTTTGCCCGACAAGGCCATCGACCTGGTGGACGAAGCCGGGGCTTATCGTGAAATCCACCCCACAGATACAGAAACACAAACGGTGGACAAAGCATTGATAACCGATATACTGGCACGTATCTGTAAAGTGGATGTACTCGCCATGAAGGAAGAGGACAATGCCACATTAGAAACCTTGCATGAACGCATCAGTGCAAAGATATACGGTCAGGAAGAAGCTGTCTGCCAAGTGGTGGAAGCCGTACAAATGGCCAAAGCCGGGCTACTGGACGAAAACAAACCACTGGCCAGCCTTCTCTTCGTTGGCCCCACCGGAGTGGGAAAGACGGAAGTAGCCAAAGTATTGGCCTCCGAACTAGGTATTGCCCTGCAACGCTTTGACATGAGCGAATATACGGAAAAGCATACAGTGGCCAAACTCATCGGCTCACCTGCCGGATATATAGGTTATGAAGACGGCGGACTGCTGACAGATGCTATCCGCAAAACTCCCAACTGTGTGTTACTGCTTGACGAAATAGAAAAAGCGCATCCTGATATATTCAATATCCTGCTGCAAGTCATGGACTATGCCGTACTGACGGATAACAAAGGACGGAAAGCGGACTGCCGCCATGTTATACTTATCATGACCTCCAATGCCGGAGCACAATTCGCGCACCAAGCTTCTATAGGTTTCAGCGGACAAATTACTGCCGGAGAGGCAATGTTGAAACAGGTTAAGAAAACTTTCAAACCTGAATTCATCAACCGGTTGTCTGCAACAGTCGTCTTCCATGATATGGATTACGGAATGGCTTCTCTCATCCTGAACAAAAAACTCAACGAACTGAAAAACAAACTGTCTGCACGTCATGTAGGAATGGAACTCAGCCCGGAAGCCTATAAGCATCTGCTGAAACTAGGTTTCACCAAAGAATATGGTGCCAGGGAAATGGACAGGGTAATTACTTCGCAGCTGAAGCCACTGCTTATGCGTGAAATCCTATTCGGAACATTAAAAACAGGAGGTAAAGTAAGAGTGACAGCAGGAAACGGAGAATTGAGCTTGCAAGTACTCAAAGAGTAATACCTTTAAATGAATCGGCAACTTCTCCGCAGAGGCAGAGATACGGAGAAGTTACTACAGAAGATATTATATGAATCCAATAAATAAAAAACAATATGGTCTTTCAACTAACTCAAAAACTTGTTTTTCCCGACCCTCACTATGGCGAACCGGACGGACTATTGGCAGTGGGCGGCGACCTCTCCGTAGACCGTCTCCTCCTTGCCTATTCCAATGGCATATTCCCTTGGTATGCTTTCCGTGAAAAACAGATACAATGGTGGTGTCCCCTGAAACGGTTTGTGATTTTCCCTAACGAGATTCACATTTCTCACTCCATGCGTACTTTTATGAACAAAGAACAATATGGAGTCAGTTTTAACCAGGCATTCCATGAAGTGATTCAAACCTGCGGCAATCTGCGGATGGAAGAAACGGGAGCATGGTTGGGCAAAGATATCATGAAAGCCTACATCCGCCTGCATGAGCAAGGTTTCGCGACCAGCGTGGAAGTATGGGAAGAATCTTGTCTGGTCGGCGGACTCTATGGAGTCACTTTGGGAAAGTGTTTTTTCGGCGAAAGCATGTTTTCTCTAGTCCCCAATGCATCGAAACTGGCGCTTATCTATCTGGCACAAACATTTCAGGAGTTGGGAGGAACCTTGATTGATTGTCAGTTTGAAACCCCACACTTAAAGTCAATGGGTGGAAGGTATATAGACTATGAGGAGTATATGAGGTATGTGCAGGAACCTCTTGAATCTCTGTAAAGTCTTTGTTTACCGATTTTGATTATCAAATCATCAGTCAAAAATAAAATATAGGATACAAAGCTGAGATTATCAAATATATTTGCTAGCTTTGTTTTCGACATTACAAACAGAGCTATTTACCCAACTCAAAAACAAACATGAAAAAGATATTCTACTGTTTTTTACTACTTACCTTCTTTGTCTTGTCTTGCTCCAAAGAAGAGGCCGATATGGATGGTAGCCAAAATAAAGAAACAGAAAATAAAGAGATCAAAATTATATTAGAAGCAGAAACAAGTTCTCAAAACATATTTGCTCCTATTGTATTCTACCAATCTTTTGATTTTGGTAAAGATGCACCTTGTCTAAGCGAAGTGTATGATTCCATAGTGTGGAAATCATCTCATTCCCCAAATAGCTTTAAAGTATTCAGTCATTCAAATTATGCCAGATATGTGGAAACAACATTTTTCAAATGGGCACATGTTTATTATTCACCCGGCACATACAAGACTTATCTGCTAGGTTACAAAAACAATGAAATAATCTATAGTAGTGATACAATATCCATTGATATCACAAATAAAAAAGATTTCCTTGCTTTCAATTGGAAAGACGTAACCGACTCCGATTTTACCACAGGCTATGCAAATAATCTGGACGGATATTATCTGAGTACGCAAACCCATATCCATCAAGGTGTCCCATCTGTTATGCTGTATGCCAAAAATGAGAAATATGAAAAAGGGGGATCTATGAAAAGCAAACAAATACTGTATAACTACATAAATTCATTTTTCTCACTCCCTAATTATACCGCAACCTCAGACGAGTCTTTGAGAAAAGAATTCAGCACTATATTTTCATTTCAAGAGAAGAATGCCATTCCACTAAACATTTGGCTTACCCCCAAAGCTAAAATTGTACTCCTCAGAAAAGATTTCAAGGGACTAGAGAGCGAATACAAAATTTATGCCGAACCAGGAGATTTGATTTAACCTGCAAAACACAATTGTTTAACTAATGAAACATCAACTCTGTATATAGCTACATTCAACGAATAGCACTACCAATCCAAACTATTTGGCTATTTTGACGGATCTTAAATAAGATTTGTTACAGAGTTTTATACCCTTATTATTAATCCACACAGATTGTGCACCATCCCTAAACCGATAAGTGCATAAGCATGGTTATACATTAAGTTAAACAATGAATTATACATATAAACAAATATGGCTCATCAACCTTCCTGTAATGATGAGCGTTTTAATGGAGCAATTAATCAACATTACCGATGCCGTCTTTCTGGGCCATGTCGGTGAAGTGGAACTTGGCGCATCTGCCTTGGCAGGAATATATTATCTGGCAACTTATATGCTAGGCTTCGGTTTCAGCATAGGACTACAAGTCATGATTGCCCGCAGGAATGGAGAACAGAACTATGCAGAAACAGGACGTACCTTCTTTCAAGGACTATTTTTCCTTTCCGGACTAGCACTCTCTTTATGTTTGTTGATACAGGGCCTTTCCCCCTTCCTCTTGAAACAATTAATTACCTCACCGGAAATCTATCAGGCTGTAACGGACTATCTGGACTGGCGCAGTTTCGGACTTTTATTTTCATTTCCCTTTCTGGCACTCCGGGCTTTCTTTGTGGGAATAATAAAGACCAGGTCCTTATCTTGGGCCGCAATAGCAGCCGTACTTATCAACATCCCTTTCAATTACCTGTTAATATTTACCTTAAAATTTGGGATAGCAGGATCGGCAATAGCCTCAACGCTAGCAGAAATGGGATCGTTAATCATTCTCCTTATCCATATGTGGAGAAAGATTGATAAAAACAAGTATGGACTGCAACCGATATTTGATGGAAAGCTATTGAAAAGACTGTTTTACCTGTCCGTATGGAGCATGCTGCATTCTTTTATCAGTATGGCGCCGTGGTTCCTGTTCTTCATCGCCATCGAACATTTAGGAAAGATGGAACTGGCCGTTTCCAACATAACCCGCAGCGTTTCCACCCTCTTTTTTTGTGATTGTCAGTTCTTTAGGAGCCACCAACGGTTCCTTGGTAAGCAATCTTTTAGGAGCCGGACAACAAAAAGGTGTTTTTCCTATCTGCCACAAAATCATCAAAATGGGATATGCCATCGGTTTTCCGCTGGTAGGAGTCGCATTGTTTTGTGATTATTGGATTATCGGATTTTACACCAACAACGAAACACTGGTGCAACACACTGTCCCCCCTTTCATCGTCATGCTGTTCAATTATATATTCGCAGTACCCGGATATGTCTACATCAGTGCCGTCACCGGAACCGGAAAGACAAAAATTGCCTTTATTTTCCAAGTGGTTACCATTATGGTATATCTTCTTTATCTTTACTGGCTGAGCCACTGTGTACATGCACCTTTAGCGGTATATATGACAACCGAATATCTGTTTGTCATCATGTTGGGAATACAATCTGTCATTTACTTGAAAAGGAAGCATTACTAAGTTCCTTGCTACCCCCTTTCTCCCGATTCATTCCGGCAATAAATAGTTATTTATAACTATCTTCAGTTTGAAAGCTTTTCTCTACTTTTGCAAACCAACTATAAAAGACAGCGTATGAATATTTTCGACATTGCCAAACAGAATCAGGAAAAAGCCTGGCAAGTTATCAAAAACACGAACATCATCCAGATATGGGAAGATGCCGGTGCAAAAATTAATCTGGTAGGTTCACTCAGAACAGGGCTACTGATGAAACATAGGGACATTGATTTCCATATTTATTCATCAGCCTTAAACCTGACGGACAGCTTTCAGGCAATGGCCAGACTAGCAGAGAATCCGTCCATCAAAAGAATAGAATGCGCTAATCTGCTGCATACTGCCGAAGCCTGTATCGAATGGCATGCATGGTATCAAAATGAAGAAAATGAACTTTGGCAGATGGATATGATTCACATCCGGGAAGGTTCACGTTATGACGGTTATTTTGAAAAGGTAGCCCAACGCATTTCGGAAATTATGACCGATGAAATACGGGAAACTATTCTAAGATTAAAATATGAAACACCGGAAACCGAGAAAATCATCGGAGTGGAGTATTATCAGGCAGTCATCCGGGATGGGGTGCGGGATTATAGCGGATTTAAGGAATGGAGAAAGCAACATCCTGTTACAGGAGTAGTAGAATGGATGCCTTGACCCGATGAAATCGGGCATCAGCTTAACAGCCCCGACTCCTGTCCTAGGCGTATTGCCTCCAAAGAGTTTTGTACTCCCAGCTTACGCAACAGATTTTGCCGGTGAATATGGACGGTATGAATACTGATACATAATTTATCGGCAATTTCTTTGCTTAAGAATCCTCGTTGGATAAGGCGTAATATCTCCATTTCACGTCCGGTAAGACCGAAAGCCGGATTCATTATCACCACACCGGGTGAAAACATTTCTCCATTTCTCAGATTCAGCACAGTACATTCCACCTGTTCTGATTCTTTTTGGCCGGGAGCCATACTCATATTCCCTATAATGAGCCATGCTTTTCCGTCATGGCTCTGTTCCAAAACTTGATGCCTGCTTGTTACACGCACATAGTTTCCACGAGCATTGAGTATACGGAAACTATACACATTACAATAGTCATTCCGATGTTCAAAAGGCTGGTTATAAATGAACTTCCCCAGCCTGACTTGCAAGTCTTCCAATTGGGAACGATCATGCGGATGAATACGTGACTCCAGATAATCACCCTGTTTTTCCAATGTTTCTATCTTGTGCCTGTCATACCCCAACCAATCGACAAAACCCGTAGAAGCATACGCATAACATCCTTTATATACATCCACCACGAAAGAACAGCCGCCATTGATTCTGGACAACTTCTGGAGCGTGGATTTATCCCGTTCCCATACCGCATAATCCATGTTTTTGCAAGACAAATGTTGCTTTGCCCACAATTCCTCACGGGTGACATTTGTTACACTCATATTCTTACTCTTTATCAAAGTGGTACTTCAAGAAGATAGATCTTATCAGCCTACTCACTTACTTTTTTCAAAGTAAAACAGTCTATATCTGGAGCCCAGCAAAATGAGCTTCCCATACGTATCTTATTATTCCCTGCTTTCAAATGCACCGGAACAGTAATCGAAGCTATCTTTTGAGTCTCATCCGCCGACAGCGAATCAAGAAGAATCCTTTTTTCATTATTCACACAGACTTCCAGCTTACGGTCTGCTTTAGGCACATAGCGGATAGTCATTTCATATTCACCGCCCTGCTCGCTGTACACCTCTTTCCATTCTGCAAAATTCTCTTTCCGCCCTCCCAGATAACTTACCTTCATGCCTCCGGATGCTTCATGTAACGGAGCATATACGATGCTTTTCGGAGTCTTTCCCAAATCATTGAAACAAGGCAGATAAGCCCATTCCGCTTCATAAACAGTCGCTTCCAATCTCTTCTCGGACTCCATACGTAAAATCAGCACACTATGGGGAGGTAATTCTCGATTCAGAACACCCCCTTTTATCTCCGGTAAATCCTGCAGTTTCACCAGATCGCGTGCCTTAACCTTTCCTCCTAATTCCAAAATATTCATCGGAACTGTAAAGCTACAAATCGTATCCGAAGGATTGTATAAAGCAACCGCACGTACATTACCACGCTTTCGTTCTATATCCTTCACCAACACATACCCTTCATTTTCATGCTGAACTACGTATGCCTGCAATCCTAAAGGGTCTTGGTTCAAAGCTATCAGTTCTTTATTTTTCAACAGTTTTAATGACGTCTCCGGAATGGTTGTCAGATCACATCCTATCAACAAAGGTGAACTCATGATACACCACATTCCAAAATGTACCTCTTCCTCTTCAGGTTTTAGCCCTCGACCTATCTCCAACATATCCATATCATTATAATGACCTTCTCCCGCATAGGCAGACAGATAAAGATTTTTATCGATGATATATTTTACTGATCCCCACTCCGGGCGGATATCCGCACTGATTCGCCATGAACGAGCAAGGTTTCTAGCCCAAGTACCTGGGAAAGCCCATCGACAGATATTAATAGAAACATGTCCGCAACCCAGATTATCTATAGCCTGGCGTATTTCGGTATATCGTTTTTCTTCTTCCAGATTCAATTCCTGACCGGCTCCGCAATAATCAATCTTGATAAAATCAAATCCCCACTCTTTAAAATACAACGTGGCATCCTGAAATTCATGTCCATACAAACCGGAACCTATGCCGTTCATATCTTTATCCCAGATGGAACCGCAAGTATTGCTTCCCGCATCCGAATAAATACCGGCTTTCAATCCTAAAGAATGAATATGATCCGCCACTCCCTTCAATCCGTTCGGGAAACGCTCGGGATGTGTTTGCATCACTCCTTTTTCATCCCGCCATCCAAAAAAACCGTCATCTATATTCACATAGGAATAGCCCACTTCTTTCAGTCCTTTTTGCACCATAGCATCCGCTTGCCTTATTATTAAGGTGTCATTGATATGAACCCGATAGGTATTCCATGAGCTCCACCCCATAATAGGAGATTCAAAAACAGTCGTATTTTGGGCGAATACGCCGGAACATAGACCGAAAGCTAAAGTCAAAAACAAATTTCTCATATTCATTAATTCTCATTTTTTACTTAAAGAAATCATCAAGAAGGTATATCTTATGATCCTAATGGTTAACAGGAAAATAAAATCAGTTTTATCATGTAGGGAGCAAAGATAACGAAAAACTCTTACCTCCCTATATACTTTCACAAAAAATATTCGGCTGGTAGGATGTTAGCATCATAATCCGAGAATAGAATTTGACCCATAAAATAGGGTGCCCGTATTTGTTCTGGCTTTATCTCTAAAAAAACAGAAAGCCGCTAATTATTAGCGACTTATCCTTTACAGTGTCGGAATGAGGCGACTCGAACGCCCGACCCCTACGTCCCGAACGTAGTGCGCTACCAACTGCGCTACATTCCGTTTCTGTTTTGCGAGTGCAAAGGTAAAGCATTTTTTTGAAATCAAAAAGAATTTCATAGAAAATTTGCAAAAAATTTGTAGAATCAAAAAATATGCCTACCTTTGCAACCGAAAACAAGAAACAATAGTTTCTGAGAGGTCTTCTATTACAAAGTGAAAAGCTCTACCGATAACCATTTTGGTGCCATAGCTCAGTTGGTAGAGCAAAGGACTGAAAATCCTTGTGTCCCCGGTTCGATTCCTGGTGGCACCACTCGAAAGAACTTTTCACTCTTGAAATCCTCTGAAATTCAGCAATTTCGGGGATTTTTTTTATTTCTGTCACCTACAAAAAAATGCAGATTTAAGAATTTAAAAATGTCCCATTCGGTGGTTTTTCACACCCCCTTTTAAAAAACCACCACCAGCTTTATACTTCACTTATTTTCAACTATTTACACAATCATCTTTCAGGCGCTAAAGAGTACTTTTGCAGACCTGCTTGAATGTGGTGAAA
Organism: Phocaeicola sp. RTP21359st1_B8_RTP21360_211022; assembly: GCF_040911965.1. NCBI lineage: Bacteria > Pseudomonadati > Bacteroidota > Bacteroidia > Bacteroidales > Bacteroidaceae > Phocaeicola > Phocaeicola sp. RTP21359st1_B8_RTP21360_211022. The sequence continues at coordinate 237 of NZ_JBDFXP010000020.1, read as the reverse complement.
AAGAGATCGGACGAAAAGAAAAAAACGCCGTATCCCGGAAATATAAATTTCCAAAGGAAATTCCGTTTTTCCTATTCCGATGGTTTTCCCGGAAAAATTCGGTGGTTTTCATATCCTTCAAATAAAAAAACCACCGAAAAGACGTCCCTTCCACCCCTTTCTGTAGATACTAATTGAAAAGTGCGCTGTATTCTAATTGAAAAGAGCTCCATCCATAACTTGTTACAAAATTACTAT